>JBEKMT010000120.1:0-16262 GCA_050008355.1 Verrucomicrobiota bacterium | reverse complement strand
CTGACTCGACACGACAAATTCTACTACTTGTTCGTAAACTGGGGACAATGTTGTCGTGGCACAAACAGCACCTACGAGGTGCGTGTGGGACGCGCCAACAAGGTCACCGGCCCCTACCTTGATCGCAGCGGATCGGATCTTGCGGATGGCGGCGGTTCGGTGTTTTTGCAAAGCAGCGGACGTTTCATCGGACCCGGCCATATCGGAATCGTCAGCAGTGACGACACTAATGGTCCAACCTGGTTTAGTTATCATTATTATGATGCGGCGACACACGGTCTTTCACGACTCGCACTGGGGAAAATCGATTGGTCGGACGGCTGGCCAGTGCCAACCAAATAAAGGGATGTCGGAAATGAATCTTTGCCGGCGATAATTGTTCCTGGCTGCAATCGGCCTCTCAAATAAGTATGAGATTAACTTGGGTTCATGCGTTGACCGTGCTGCTGCTAACCGGCTTTGCCGCGCAGGGCGCGGATGACTGGAAGCTAGTCTGGCATGATGAATTCGAGCGGGACGGCGCACCCGACCCGACGAATTGGGATTACGAGCACGGCTTTGTGCGCAACAAGGAATTGCAATGGTACCAACCGGAAAACGCCTATTGTACCAACGGGATGCTCATCATCGAAGCTCGTCCGGAACACAAGCGCAATCCCGATTATGTCGCTGGCAGCACCGACTGGCGCACCAGTCGCGAGTGGATTGACTACACCTCGGCGAGCCTCATCACTCGCCGCCTGCATGAGTTCAAGTACGGCAAGTTTGAGATGCGTGCGCGCATCAATACCCAATCCGGAAGCTGGCCGGCCTTCTGGACGCTGGGTGCGGACCGACAACACGTGGGCTGGCCAGCCTGCGGCGAGATCGATATCATGGAGTACTATACCGGCAACATTCGTGCGAACATTGCTTACCAACTGGAAGGAAAAGTCAAATGGTCAGCCGTGCCGAAGCCAATCGCCGATCTTGGTGGGAACGCCTGGTCCAATGCTTTCCACATTTGGACCATGGAATGGGATGACAAGAACATCGATCTCCTCCTCGACGGCAAACTCATGAACCACATGGATGTGGGCACGGCGGATGGCGCCGACAAAGGCAATCCCTTTCATTTCCCCGTATATTTTATCTTGAACCAGGCGATCGGTTCCACCGGTGGCGACCCCTCCCAAACGCCGTTCCCGATTCGTTTTGAGGTGGATTGGGTCCGCGTATACCAGCACGCGGAGTAAGACGCCGCGCGACCGGACTCTTCCCGGATGAACCGAAGGATTTTGTACTCCTAGCCGCAGTTGCGTTCTTTCGTTTTCGGGGCAAATCGGTATCCTCCGCGCCGTGTTACGGACATTGCGCAAGGCTGAGTATGCCGAACTGATGATGCTGTATTTCATTCAGGCGGCGGGCATGGCCATTTGGTTCGTGCCGCTCGGTCCGATTCTCGACGCGAACGGATTGCACGCGATCAAACCCTTTGCCTTTGCCACCAACGCGATGGCATCGTTCGTCTCGCCGTTGATCTTCGGCGCGATGGCTGACCGGCATGTGCCACCCGCAAAAGTATTGCGCTGGCTCGCCACCGGCACGGCGACCATGATGGCCGTCATTGGCATGGCGGTCCAGCATGGTTGGAATCCCTGGCTTGTGTTGTTCTTGATCCAGCTATTCTCGCTGACCTACGCACCGATGTTCAGCATTTCAACCGCCCTGATCCTGGCGCGTTTGGAAAATGCCCGGAAAGAATTCGGCTCGGTCAGGGCAATGGCGACGTTGGGATGGATGGCAGGTGCGTTGTTCATCGGCTTGATGAACCTCGATTGCTCGGCTTTGACGGAATATCTGGGAGTGGCCGTCTGGCTGATGGTGGCGGCGTTCACTTATTTTCTGCCACAACTCGAAGTTCCATCCTCTGCTGAGCATCTTTCGTGGCATGAACGCCTGGGGCTCGATGCCTTGAAGCTATTGAAAGACCGCGACACGCGGGTCATCTTCATCATCACCACGCTCTTCAATATTCCCATCGCCGCCTTTTATCCTTACGCACCCACCCATCTGCACGATCTCGGCCTGCAAAACACCAGCGCGTGGATGTGCTTGGCGCAGGTTTCGGAAATCATCGGCATGTTCAGCCTGGGTTGGCTCCTGCTGAACTGGCGTTTGAAGTCGATCATCCTGTGCGGCCTGTGCATCGGCGTGGCACGGTTCGGCTTCAGCGCGCTAAACACCAAAGCCTCCTTATTGCTCGGTATCGGACTGCATGGGGCGTCCTTCGCGCTCGTCTTCATCACGGCAACCATTTATATCAACCACCGCGTGGAGACGGCATGGCGGACACGCGCACAGGCCCTGTTGACGTTGATGAACGGCGGCGTGGGAAACCTGATCGGCTATCTCGGCACCGGCTGGTGGTTCAACGAATGCACCCGGACTGGTGTGACGCATTGGACCACCTTCTGGGGCTTGAACACCGCCATCGTGGTGGCGCTCCTGATTTACTTTGCCGTTGCGTACCAGGGGGAGAAGACAAAAAATGCCTGGACCGGACAACCCGACCCGGCTTGATGCTTAGGCAAGGATTTTCTCGATTTGCGCCAGCTCTTCGCCCGTGAAATTCAAATTCTTCGTCGCACCGACGCAATCATCCACCTGACTCACCTTGCTGGCGCCAATCAAAGCGCTCGTCACGACCTTGTGCCGCAACACCCATGCGAGCGCCAATTGCGCCAGCGTTTGACCACGCGATTGCGCCAGGTCATTCAACTTCCTGGTTTTCGCCAATACTTCATCAGTGATATCGGCAGGACGCAGGAATCGTTTGTCGTGGCCTGCGCGCGAATCGGCGGGAATTCCCTTGAAATAGCGGTCGGTCAGCAATCCTTTTGCGAGCGGGGAAAAGACAATGCTGCCGATCCCCTCATTTTCCAACGTGGCGAGCAATTCAGGTTCGACCCAGCGGTCGAGCATGCTGTATCGAGGCTGATGAATGAGGCACGGAGTACCTAGTTCGCGCAAGATCTTCGCTGCACGGGCCGTGTCCGCCGGCTTATAATTAGAAATTCCGACGTACAACGCCTTGCCGCTGCGGACGGCATGCGCGAGTGCACCCATCGTTTCTTCCAAGGGGGTATCGGGATCAGGACGGTGCGAATAGAAGATATCCACGTAATCGAGCCGCATTCGCTTGAGGGATTGGTCGAGTGAGGACAGCAGATACTTGCGTGAACCCCATTCGCCGTAAGGACCCGGCCACATATAATAGCCCGCCTTGGTGGAAATAATCAGTTCATCCCGCCATTTGAACAAATCGTCGTGCAGGATACGGGAGAAAGTGACTTCGGCCGCACCATCCGGCGGACCGTAATTGTTGGCCAGGTCAAAATGTGTGATGCCGAGATCGAACGAACGGCAGATAATGGCCCGGGCGGCCTCGAAGGAATCTTTGTCTCCAAAATTATGCCAGAGGCCGAGGGAAATCAACGGCAGCCGCAGGCCGGAACGGCCGCAACGGCGGTAGAATGCCGACGAATCATAGCGGTTTGCAGCAGGCGAATACATAGGGCTTCAAACATAATGAACCCGCGTATCCACTTCGACAAAATTCTGCAAATGTCGCGGAATCGGTTACAGCGGCAACACGTAAAGCACATAAACCATCTGCGCCGTCGCCAGCGCGGCAAGTATGCCGGAAACAATCCACAGCGGCTTCTTCTTTACAATCAAGCACATCGCCCCCAGCGCGATGGCAATCTGAAACAGCGTGATGGACAAACCCATCCGCCGGGAATGTTCGGCGCTGCTCGTTGCCGTCTTCCGCGCGTCGTCACGAGCGATTTCGTACTTTTTAGCGAGAACAGAGATATCGGCCTTGTCTTTTTCGTATTTGGCGATCTTGTCCTTGATCTTTGCCACGGCGGCAGCATCGGGCGACGGCGCGGCGGTCAGGTGTTCCAGTTCGATCTCGTAGAGATTTTCCTTGATGGAGCGCGCTTCATAAAATGACCATTGGTCGGAGGCCTGAGTCTGGTTGAACGTGGCCTCGTTCATATCTTTCAAAGTGCGCGTCGAAAAGCCACCGCCTTTCAGCGTGGCAAGTGCTGCGAGCACCGCGATGCAGACCATTGTGAGAGAAACGTATTTCGTCCAGCCATCGCGCTTTTCCTTCTCCTTTTGCGCCACATGGTCAGCGCGTAATTCGGCCACGAGGTTCTTCAAGTCATCCAAATCCGACGTCTGCATATCCACTAATCTCCAAATAGTTTGAGTTCAATCCCCTGCCCCTTTCGGGCAAACGGGCATGAAGAATATAAAAGAGAAACGTTCTGTCCAGTCCCAGTTGTTGGCCTCAAATCCTGCCAAAAGCTCATCCCGGCGTTATTGATTCCAATGTCTGCGGTCACGATGCCGGCGTTGAAGTTGTGGCATCCCTGACTTGTCCGGCAGAACCGCAACCACGCCGATCAGGATTATCGGCATCAGCGCCATGCTGGCCGGAAGCAATAATGGAACTGCCACATAGATCAACCTGACGTAACGGATACCGAGAACCCCCAACGGCATTAGTCCAATAAACACGACTGCCTCATGCCAACTCTTGGACCTCACCCACCACCAACAGCCATAGATAGTGGAGGCGTAACCGGGCACAAAGATGATGAGAGCAATCAGGCGGTCATTGTCGTGACTCACGAATAAACCGGTGGGTACAAAAAACAGAAAAAGCGCCAGCAAAATCCCGGCAACTCCCAAGGCATTGGCCACCAGGGCATTTCGCCGATAACGCACATTGCGTGCAATGGGAGATTCACCATGATGACGACTCTTTCTCCTTGGCTGCATCGAGGACCTGGACAATTTATCCGGCAAGCCAAACCAGAGGATCGCGTAAATGATGACCTGGGCAAGCGGCCCGAGCACACCAAGAACGGAAATGGCTGTTGAGTATCCTTTTGCTTTCGCAAGATCGCTGCAATTCCAGAAGAAAACCAAGCCTTGCACCAGCAAATACACGACCAGCGATGCCCCTCCCGGCGTGCCACCTGCGGGTCCGATGATGGCAATCAAACAAAACGCCGCGAACATCGCCGCCAGGATGGGAGCCACGAACCACGCGGCCAGACCGATCAACGCTTTTTTCCTTTGTCGGCTGTCCATGGATGCGCCTAACTTGAGATCAAAGTCCCAACTTTTTGAAGCGGTTGTTCACTTCCTTGAAATGGAAATCCAGTGAACAGAGTTTTTCGAGCTCGCCTTTTTTGAAGTGTTTCGCGACCTCGGGGTCAGCCTTCAATACCTCAAGAAAATCAGCGTCGTCACGACCGGCGTGTTTGACTTCCCAGGTTTTCATCGCGCCACGTTGTACCAACGCGTAGGCATCTTCGCGCGTAAGGCCCTTTCTGATCAATGCCAGCAAAACGGTCTGCGAATTCCACATGCCGAGCGACAAACCCAGGTTGCGCTTCATGTTTGCAGGATAAACCACCAGACCATCCATTAACCGTGTCAGCAGGCCGAACATATAATCCAACAGCGTGCAGGAATCGGGAAAAATGATCCGCTCGACCGAGGAATGCGAAATATCGCGTTCGTGCCAGAGCGCGACGTTTTCCAGGGCGGCGACGGCATTGCCGCGCAACACGCGAGCCAGGCCGGTGATCCGCTCCCAGGTGATGGGATTACGCTTGTGCGGCATGGCGCTGGAACCTTTCTGGCCTTTCGTAAAGGGTTCCTCGGCTTCGAGGACTTCCGTGCGCTGCAAATGCCGGAATTCCACCGCCCACCGCTCCATGCTGGCACCGACCAGCGCCAGCACCGTTTGAAATTCCGCGTGAATATCGCGCTGGACCACTTGCGTCGCGATGGGTGCAGGCTTGAGCCCGAGCGCTTTGCAGACAAAACTTTCCACGCGCGGCGACAAGTGTGCGCTGGTTCCCACCGCACCGGAAACTTTTCCGACGGCGACTGTGTCGCGGACAACCGCCAACCGGTGCAAGGCGCGGACAAATTCATCATGCATCAGCGCCATTTTCAGCCCAAAGGTGGTCGGCTCGGCGTGGATGCCGTGGCTGCGCCCGATGCACGGCGTGAATTTGTGTTCCCGGGCGCGTTTGGCGATCGCGGTGAGCAGTAATTTTGCGTCGGCAATCAGCAGGTCCGCACTTTGCGACATTTGCACGGCGTAGCAGGTATCGCCCACATCGCTGCTGGTCAGGCCGAAATGAAACCAGCGGCTGGCGTTGTCGTTGATTTTCTCCGCGACCGCGGTGGTAAAGCCGATGACATCGTGGTTCAACGTCTTTTCCAAGTCACGCTGCCGTGCGACCAGCCCGGGCAGGTCGGCAAACCATTGATCGCAACCGGCTTTAATCTTCGCAAAATCCTTTGGCGGAACGATGCCCTCGGCGACGAGCGCCTCACTGGCAAGCAGTTCAATCTGCAACCAGATTTTCAGCTTGTTCTCGTCCGTCCAGATCGCCCGCATTTCCGGGCGTGAATAACGCGTAATCATAACTTAATTAAAAATGAAAAGTTACAAATTAAAAAGCTGAATCGCCAAGGCCACGGCGGAATGTCGCAATGTCCTTGGCGATCATGTCTCAAGGTGCCAGCGTTTCGAGGTCACCAAAACAGGAGAAGGCGACATGCCGATGGGTCGGTTCACGCCGGCTTCGGTTTGGGTTCCAGCCATCGTGATTGCAACAGTAAATTCGCAGCGGTAATCAAGCCGCCGCCCACGAACAGGCGCCCGGTTAATTGTTCGTTGGCGTAATGGATGTCCGCCCATGTCGAAAACACAGCCGGCAAGGAGAGCGACAAGAAACTGGCAATGACGGGTTCGATGCAATAAATCAGGCCAGCTTCGGTCGCGGTCACAAATTTTTGCCAGCGGTTCATCATTACATAGGCCATCAACGTGCAAAACACCACGAGCATGGCCAGGAATACGCACGTGGCCGGCGAGGCGTACGCACGAAGAAATGCCTGCGCGTTCGGGGCAGTCCCCCATGCCAGCGGCACGCACAGCAAGGCCATCACCAAGAACATCACCGCGGAAAAATTTCCCGGACGGTTCCCGGCGTAACGAGGATTTTCCAGGCAGAGAATCTGACCGGTGAATAGCAGCGAGGCGACCAGCGTTTCCAGTTCCCCCCGCCCGAGTTTCAGGTCATGAAAGTTCAGCCTGGACAACACGGCCGCGCCGCCGACCACGAGGGCAGTGCTGAGGAAGATTTTCAAAGGCGGCCAACGGCGATGGGTCAGCGCGACCCAGAGCGGAATGAAAACACAATAACCCTGTGTCAGAAACGCGCAGGTCGAGGCGGCGGTGTAGCCGATGCCGTCCATTTGAAACAGGATGCCGCCGGCGCCAAAAATGGCGATCAGCATCCCCTGCTCGACTTCGCGGCGGGAAATGGTCTTCAGCTCGCGGAAGTAAATCACCGAGAGGATCACCCCTGCAGCGCCAAAGCGGTACATCACGCCGAGTGCCGTAAAAAACCAACTGCTTGCGTCCGGCAAAAGGCTTTGCTGGGCCAGCGCAAGGGCTTTCATCACCGGAAAACTCAGTCCCCACAACACCGTACAAGAGAGCAGCGTACGGATCGCTTTTGCCCTTTGATGCGCGGCCGAAATAGCGGGCACGGAGCTCAATGGCGGGTCATTTTCTTGCGGGCGGATTCGAGGATTTCCCGTTCACGGGCGGTGAGGCTTTGGATGCCGTGCGCGGAAATTTTATCGAGGACAGGATCCACTTCATTTTGCAAAAATTGGTCGGTGGGAAGCTCTTCTTCGGCTGGCGCTGCACGCCAGAACTTGTTTTCCTTCGGGCGTGTGGCCACGGCTTGCCGCGGACGCTCCCGGCGAGGGAATAGTTTCCATTGTGGCCAGCCACCGCGCAGGATTTGCCGAGCGTAAACAAAGCCGGCCAGAATGCCGCCCAGATGCGCGGCGTTCGCCACATTGCTACTAAAGTTCAACATGCTGAGAGCCGCCACACCAATACTGGCCAGAAGCAAAGTCTTGCCCCGCATCGTGATGGGAAAGAAATAAAAGAGGAGCGTGAAGGACTCGGTCCAGTTGATGACCGCGAAGGCGGCGATTAATCCGTAGGCTCCGGCGGATGCACCGACCACCGGCGTGGCGAAGGCTTGAATTCCCAGGGCAAAAAGCATTTGTACCAAGCCGCCGACGATGCCGCTAACGAGATAGAGCCCGAGAAAACGGCTGCCACCAAAGGCGGTTTCCACCGGCCGCCCGAAAAAGAAGATGGCCAGGGAATTGAAAATGATGTGCGTCCAACCCCCGTGCATGAATTGGTAGGTAACCAGCTGCCAGATGTAACCGTGGCGTAGACCATCCAGGCTCAAGGCGAAATAATTATTCTGGATATAAAGGCCTTCGGGAGAATTGGCAGTAGCAAGTTGGACGAGGAAAACAGCGGCGTTGACAATCAACAGCAATACCGTGAATGACACACGCGAGGTGTGATATTCCGGCTGTCGCATATAGTCACGATCTTCAAGCATATTTTATTTCACGGCGATCCTGCCATCCACAAGTTCAATAACCCGTTGCGCGTGTGCGGCCACTTTTTCGTCGTGTGTGGCGATGATCAAGGTCGTCTGCTTTTCGACACGCAGGCTTTTCAAAAGTTCAATGATTTCGCCGCCCGTCCTGGAATCCAAGTTACCCGTTGGTTCGTCCGCAAGCAATAGCTCCGGCTCGTTTATCAGGGCGCGGGCAATCGCCACGCGCTGCTGCTCGCCACCGGACAGTTCCGACGGCTTGTGATCCTCCCGCGCGTTCAGCCCGACGCGGCCCAGCAGCTGCCGCCCACGCTGCTCGGCCTGGCCCGCAGGCATCCGGGCGATGCGTGCCGACAAACAGACGTTTTCCAAGGCAGTCAATTCTGGCAGCAAATGGTAAGCCTGGAAGACAAATCCAACACTGCGATTGCGGAAAAGCGTCAATCTGGCCTCAGAATAACCGGAGAGGTTCTGTCCGCGAAACGAAATTTCGCCTGCATTAGGGGTGTCCAGCCCGCCGATAAGATGGAGCAGTGTGCTTTTGCCCGTCCCGGAGGCGCCCCGCAAGGCCACGAAATCGCCGAGCGCTATCTCCACATCCACACCGCGCAAAACCTCCAGCGTGCGACTGCCGATCACGTAGGTTTTTTGAAGTCCAATCGCCGTCAGCAATGGTTCACTCATAACGCAATGCCTCCACGGGTTTCAAACGACCGGCCCGCCACGCGGGCAATAGTCCGCCGAAAATACAAATCACAAAGGATGTGATACAGATGATGGCGACGTCGGAGGGTGTGATCAGGGCGGGTAATTCGCCAAACCCATAAATCGACGCCGGAAAAATATCCAGTCCGGTGGCGCTGCGCAGAAAGTGAAGAAAACCGTTGCGATAAGTCACCGCCAGCATACCCAACCCAAACCCCGCGCTCACCCCGATCACCCCGATGATTGCGCTTTGAAACAGAAAAATTCCGGAGATCTGCCACGGCGACGCGCCGAGGGCTTTTAACATTCCGATTTCACGTGTCTTCTGGATCACGAAGGTAATCTGAGCACTTAAAATGCACAGGGCCGCGACCAACACAATGAAAAACAAAATGTAAAACATCACATTTTTCTCGACCGCCACGGCCTCCAGCATCGTGTTGTCCTGCATCCAGTTTGCCACGGAAAAATTGGTACCGAGCGTGCCCTCCAGTTCTCCGGCCACCCGAAAGGCATTATAAGGATCCTTCAGTTTGACGAAAAGGCCATGCACAGAGTCATCGACGTCGAGGCTGTATAGATCCTGTGCATTATCCAATGAGGTGATGACCACGTGGGCGTCGTAATCATAATAGCCGGAATCGAAAATCCCGCGCACCTCATAATCGTCCGGCAGCGCGCCATAATCCGTCTTGTTCTTGATTGCCTCCCGGATCTTGTTGATTTCAATGGCGGAATAAAGCGACAGATGATCCCCCACCTGCAGGTTCAAGTGATTCGCGAAATCTACGCCGACCAGAATACCGTGCCCGCTTAAGTCCAGGTTACCCGCCAGGCCTTTTTTCAGGTTGTCCATGGTGGCTTTATCCGCCGGATCGATGCCGCGCAAAAACGGCGCGTCCTGTAGCGTCGGACGGTTAGTGTCGCCCTGGGTTTCCACCAGCACCGGACCCTGTACGAAGGGTGACACGGAAAGAACGTTCTTGTTAGATTCAACCACATCCATCACCGCCTGATAATTCGTCATCGTCGTGCCGATCAGCGTGGCCGGGTCGAGCTCGGTAATGGTCAGATGCGGATTGAACCCCAGGATCTTCTCGCGCAGGTCATGGTCGAATCCGCTCATCACGCTGATGACGATGATCAGCACGGCCACGCCGAGCGCCACCCCGATGATGGAAATCAAAGTGATAATGGAAACAAACGTCCGTTTGGGCCGCAAATAACGCAGCGCGAGCAGGAGTTCAAACGGAAGTTTCGACATCTGCCTACAAGCTAAAGGCGGGAATGGACAGTGTCAATTTTGGGATAATTCGGGTGCCGCATTCAACCTATCATTCTAAGAGGCAAATGGATTTTTCTTTTCCGCAGGCAACGCGCGCCGCAGGAACAGGGGGCTCACGAATAGGTATATCCAGCCGATGAGGAAATGCATGGCACAGGCGAAAAGCAGCCGAACCAGGTCGAAGACGCCGGTACCGTAAAGCCACAGCGAGAAAGACATTAGGAAGGCCCCAGGCATCAAGGCCGTCCCTGCCAGCCGCCAGCTTTGACTCACATTGAGGTCGCGGTTCGCAAAAAAGGCAATCAGCCAGACCGGCAGAAAGTAAACCG
Organism: Verrucomicrobiota bacterium; assembly: GCA_050008355.1. Taxonomy (GTDB): domain Bacteria; phylum Verrucomicrobiota; class Verrucomicrobiia; order Limisphaerales; family UBA11358; genus UBA11358. The sequence goes on along the minus strand of JBEKMT010000120.1, from coordinate 5,421 downwards.
TGGCCAGCAAGAACCAACTCAACAACAACCCCAAAAAAACGGCGATCCCGCTGAGACCAAGAATGATCGGCTGCCAGGCACCCCACATCGGCTGCAGATCGGTGCGGTTGAAAGAGAACGTGGGCTCAGTCGGATAATCAATCTCCGCAACCCCAAAGAGCGAGAAAATCAGGAGCGAATCCCCGCCGAACTCGAATTGGAACTGTGCCGGTGACCGGATCCGGCCGGTGTGTTTCCCGTCAACGACAAACGCTAGAAAATGCCCCTCGGCCAGCAATTGCGGTGAGGCGTCAGGCACCGCGAGCTCCCCGCGAATGATCCGGCCGGTGTCAGGAAGTTGGCTGACGGCAGTGTCAACCGTCGGGAAAAAGCCGTTCGCCAGCACCCACACCACGATCAGCGCGGTGATGAACGCCAGGATAGATTGCACCACCAGCAGCCGCTCGTAGGAGGCGCGCGCAAAAGACGCCACACCGCGAGGCGTGATCGGTTCCCAGGCAAAAGTTGATTCAGTGAGCGCGCTCACGGTGCGAATCATGCCACAAACGGGAAGGCTAAATCAGCTTGTTTTTGAACCGCAGCGAAAAGCGGTTGCCGCCTCGCGATGGAACAGTTGCCTCCCGGGCGATAAAATAATATTTGCAGGTTTCCCGTTGCTAATTTCCGTTCCCGGATTTTCTTCCTGATTTATGCCGGCGGTTGATTCCCCGGCTGATTGGGTAACGGCGTAAGGACAACCGGCAACGGATAGCGCAGCTTCATCACGTCATCCACCAACACCTCGATGAAATAAGTTCCGGCGCTTTCAATCTTGAGGCCGGTAAAAAACATCACGCCGGTGGCGGCATGCGTGGGGTCGCGGAGTTCAAATTTCAATTCCGCCTTGCTCACGATCGAGGTTTGGTCCGGGGCGATGAGCCGCACGCTTTCGTTGAATTGTCCGATACCCGCCGTCCAGCGATTCAAAATGCACAGGCGCCCGATGCCGATCGGCAGTTGCGGTACGCGAATGAAATTCATGACACCGATCAAAAATAAATTTCCGTTGGCTTCCTGTCGGACTTCTTCGCAGACCAGGGAGCATTGCAGATCGGGGAGGATGCGGGTTGGGTTCATAATTCTTTGGTTTAAAATCGAATATCAGGAAAACACAGAATCAGGAAAAGTCTTGCAACATTTGTGAAAAATTTCCCGGTTCAGGCGTTTGGTTGTTTCAGGGGATCGAGTTCTCCGCGGCATGCACGGTGTTTTGCATCAGCATGGCAATGGTCATCGGGCCAACCCCGCCGGGATTGGGCGTGATTTTCCCGGCGATCTTCTCCACGGCGGCGAAATCCACGTCGCCCACCAATTTCATACCGGTCTTGGAAGTCGCATCCGGAATGCGGTTCACCCCCACGTCAATCACCGTCGCCCCAGGCTTGACCATGTCTGCCTTCACATATTCGGCCACGCCCATCGCGGCGACAATGATGTCCGCGCGCCGGCAGTGTGTCGCTATATCATGCGTCGCCGAATGGCAAATCGTCACCGTGGCGTTCGCGCCTTTGCCTTTTTGACACAGCATGGCGGCCATGGGCTTGCCGACGATGTTGCCGCGGCCGAGGACAACCACTTCCGCCCCTTCTGTCTCCACGCCTGAGCGGACCAGCAATTCGCTGACGCCCGCCGGTGTGCAGGGGCGAAAGCCCGTCGTATCGCCCAGCATGAGCTTGCCCACGTTCACCGGGTGGAAACCGTCCACGTCTTTTGTCGGTGACACACTGGAATAAATTTTCGACTCAGAAATGTGTTTTGGCAGCGGGGCCTGCACGAGGATGCCGTGGATTCGGGAATCGGAATTCAAAGCCGCGATCAACGCCAGCAACTCACTTTGCGTGGTCGCCTCCGGCATGACGCGCGTCTCGGAAAAAATGCCAAGTTCGGCGCAGGCTTTTTCCTTGCGTCCAACATACACTTTGGACGCCGGATCTTCACCCACGCGCACAAATGCCAGGCCGGGGACAACCCCGCGCGCTTTCAAGCCTGCCACGCGTGACGTGAGTTCACGCACGATCTGCGCGGCAATGGCGCGACCATCAATGCATTGAGCGGGCACGGGGGCTCTTGAGGACTACGGTTGGCGGCAGGTTGGTGGAGACCACATAAATCCGCTGCACATTCAGTACCGGCGTGTCTTTCCATCGCGCATCCATCCCTTCTTCACCAGTCACGATGATTTCGAAACCATCATAGCGGGACAAATTCAGGTTGGTCGTTGTCGAGTGCAGATAATCGATCGCGTTTTGAGTGGTGGCATCGTAAAGCTCATAATACGTCGGCGCCACAAGACTGATCGAAGAACGGACATATCCTTCGTGCGTCACGATGCGCGGTGGCAGACTCGCCTCCTCCGTTGTTCCCGGAGTACCTTCGGCAACCGAGGGAGTATTGGTGTCAGTGCCAATCGGCGGCGGCAACAAAGTGGAACCTGTGCCCGGAGGCTGCGGCAATGTTTGTGGTTCCGCAGTTTGCGGCTGCACCGGCTGCGGTGGCTGAGTCTCGATCGGCTGCGGTTCTGTCACCGTCATTAATGTCGTCGGAATCGTGTTCGTCTCCGGGGCCAGGCCGGTTTCCGTCGAAGGCGTGGGATTGATCGGCGTTATACCTGACGATTCTTGTTTTAGATACATGGCGGCAATGAAGGCAAACGAGTTGGTGGGGGCATCGATCTTGGACCAATCACCTTTTTGACCCACTACGTTCACCGTGGTGCCTCGTTCGACCACTCCCAGTACACTGTAGTCTTCACTCGGTCCGGCACGCAGATTCAATCGTTTCGGCAGGACAGTATTATCCTTTGAATTGATAAAGGATGAGCGCACCCATACTTCGGTGCTGGAAGGAAGGGCGATCTTGGCCCATTGCGAAGGTTCGTTGGCCTTGTGTTTGTCCAAATTGATCTGGCCCAAAACTGTCACAGTGTCGCCCTTTTGCAGGTGCGCCACGACTTCACCCTGAAGTCCCGCCTGGCCGCGGACATTCAGATTATTGACGAACACTTCCGCCGGTCCGGGAACCAGGGCGACCGAGGATTCACTAAATTCTGACTTTTCAGCCTTTTCGGTGCTGGCGGCAGTTTTCTTGGCAGATCGCTTGTGGTGGTGGGTGGTGGCTTTTTTGGCCGGCGCGTTTGTTTCAGCCGGAGCGGCTTCCGCCACGCCGGTGGCTGGCGCAGCGGCTGGCGCGGGAATTGGCGGCAGCGATTTGGTGGAATCTTGGGCGACCGCGCTTGTGGCCACCAGCAAACCTAACATCAAACAGTAATTCATTTTCATAAATCCGAGATCAAAGTTTTGATTTCCGCCGGCGATAACGTCCGCCATTTGCCGGGCTTCAATTCACCCAGCTTGATTTTTCCGATCTGTATTCGCTGCAGTCTTTTCACCATCAGGTTCTGCGATTCAAATAACCGCCGCACTTCGCGGTTCTTGCCTTCGCCGAGTTCCATTTCCACTACGCTGCGGGTACGGCCGCCGGAGACAACACGCGCCGACAACGCCTTCAACTTTTCTCCGCCAGTAAAAACGCCCTGCGTGAACCGCTTCAGCATTTCCGATGTCACCTCTCCCTCGACCGTGGTCACGTATCTTTTACGGACTCCGTAACGCGGATGAGTGAGGCGCAAGGCGAATTCTCCATCATTTGTCAAAAAAATCAATCCTTCGCTGTTGAAATCCAGCCGGCCGACGGTACTCACCATTTGCCATTCGCGGGGCAACAATTCATAAATGGTCGGCCGCCCCAGTTCATCGTTGTGGGAACAGACATATTTGACCGGCTTGTTCAGCGCGAGATAAATCTTTTTCTTCGCGTGCACCACCCGGCCATCCAGACCAACCTTGTCATGATCGGGGTCAATCTTTGTTCCCAACACCCGGACGACGCTGCCGTTGACCGAGACGCGTCCTTCTAAAATGATTTGTTCTGCCGCCCGCCGTGATGCCACGCCGGCATCGGCCAGAAATTTTTGGAGCCGTACTTGCATCGCCTATTGCTGTTGCCGACTGCCAATGTGCTCGCCATGAGCCCGACGATTGGAAGTTGGAAGCGGCCGGTCGGGAATGATTAAGCGTCCGGCTTGGTCTTGCGCAATCCCGTGAGGCGGTCGCCATCTTTCCACTGGCCGCGTTTCTTCAGGATTTCGGTGCGCTCAAAGCGCTTAAGTACATTACGCTTGCCACCCAGAGTGGATGCGGCGCGCAGGCTGCGATGCTGTGACATATGATATTATGGTTAAATTTATGTAAAAACGAGAGTTCAGCATATCAAACTAAATCGCATCCGCAACGAAGAATTTGCTTACCCGGCTGCCTCCGGATGCAGAGCGCAGGACGCTTGAGATGTTACTTAATGGTTTTCCGCCATTCCTGCAGCCTGTCTCCTGCAAATCGAATTTGTTCACGACTAAAAGCTCCTTCCATTTGTTTTACCAGTTTTTCCGCAATTGGCAGATTCTTGCAAACCACCGCATGCACCGTCACCAGCTTCATGAGTAAGTCAAAATCCTCAGGCTTCGCCTTGACCTGTCCCTCTAATATTTCAATCGCCGTGCCGAAAAATCCCTGTGCCAGCAGTTCGTCCACGGATCCAACCGGCGGCGGCTCGATCGGCTCCGGTGATTGCAGTTCGGGATTGCTCCATTCCTCGATCGAACGGCGAGCAAAATCAAGGTGGGCGGGGACAACGTGCGGCTGCTTTGCAAGGTTTTGCAGCACGCGCCTTGCACTGTCAGGCTGGCGGAGGTCTTGGGCATAAAGCCGCATCAGCAACATCGCCGCCTCCGGGTCCCGGGGATTTTTGATTAGCAACGATTGCAGTATCAATTTTGCTTCCGAATATTTGCCCTGCGACCGTAAACGGTCCGCCTCGGCCAGAGGCTTGAAGATTCTGGAATTCTTCTGCGGCACCCCAAGGTGCTCCAAGGTCAGCTCAAGCGTGACTACATTCACTTCTCCCGAGGACTTGAGCGCCTCGCAAACACGTATCGCCTCGGCTGTCTTTCCCGTACGGATGAGATCACCGATGCGGTCCAATAAGCGGACTTCTGCGCGCGGATGATACGACCGCCGGTCGTCGGGATCAATCAACCAGGTAAACAAGTGCCCGCCCAGATGGCTCAGACATCCGCACCAGATGATCACGAGTGGCATCGCCGTCAGGAGGTAAAGAAAACCGGCCCATGGATCGTGAAGCTGGAGGTACCGCCAGAAGAAGATAAAACTGATTTCTACCAACACCAGCGAGACGGCGCAACGCAGACCCCGCCGGATAAAATCCGCGGTACCGTTGACCCCGCTCAATCGGGAGTCAAAGTCGCTGAGCCACCAGAAAAATAATGCAGCCAGCAGCAGGAGCAGCAGATTCGTTAAGATGAAGGAC
>JBEKMT010000012.1:0-42077 GCA_050008355.1 Verrucomicrobiota bacterium | reverse complement strand
AACCCTTCGTGGAATGCAGATTAAACTCGATCACGTTGACAATCGGCTTGGCCACGTTTTGAGAGCTGCGTCTGGGGCATTTCAATCTTGTTGTGATCATGCTGGAGTTGGAGGCGACTCACTCATGCCCGCGCAGCTCCACCGCCTTCGCCGACACTTCTCTCATGCCGATTCCAGCGAAAGCAGGTCTGAGCTTGATTTTTTTGAGCAACCACTAATACTTACAAAGTGTCGCTCGGTGGAGCTCCGGAAATGTCTCATCAGTCCGCAGCACCATCAAATTGTTTAACGACATCACGAGGTCAAATCGGTAAAAATCCATCATGCAACCAGGTTCTTCTCCAAGCGGGGCGATGAGTGGGAAATATCGTCATTTAACCTTCTGTTTCATGCCGCAGCTTCTATTTGTGCTGGTGGCCCTGGGCGTTCGTGGCGGCGGCTATTGGCTTTCGCTGCCGATCATTTTTCTGCTCTTCATTGTGCCGTTGCTGGACCTGCTCACCGGCTGGCAGGATAACGTTCATTTTGACAAGAATAATTTTTCCCCGTTGGAAATCTCCCTGTTGCATTGGAACACGCGGCTCTATGCCTTGTTTTACATGGGAATGGTGATTTATTTTGCGATGACTATTCGCCGCTTTGGCGCCGTGGAGATCGGCTTGATCATCACATTATCGAGCTTGCTGGGAGGGATTTGTTTTGCCGCCGCCCACGAGTTGCTGCATGCGAAAGAAAAAATTGATCAAATTCTGCAGCGAATCACCACCACGTTTTTGTTCTACCCGCACTACAAAGTCATCCACATCCGAAGCCACCACGTGAATGTCGGAACCGCCGAGGATGAAAACACCGCCTGGTTCAATGAAAGTATTTACGCGTACATTTATCGCACGATCCCCGGGAGCATGGTCCGATCATGGTACCTGGAGTCCAAACGGTTTGAGACCGGTGAGCCGTCTTCCGGCACCGGTATTTTCCGGAACAAAATGACCACCTTTGCCATCGGTCAGGTGGTGCTCCTGCTTGCCCTGTATTTTCTTTCGGGTTTCTGGGGATTATTGTTCTATCTGGCCCATATCGTTGGAGCGCATATCGTGCTGGAGTCCGTGAATTATATTCAGCACTATGGCTTACTGCGCAAAGAGCAGGGGGGAGAGTACGATAAAACCGGCGCAGAACATTCCTGGGATACCTACCACTTCTTTTCCAGTTATGTGACTTTTCGTGTCGGGCATCACTCCTACCACCATTTGGCAGTGAAACCTTATTATTTGCTGGCCACCGAAGCGGAAGCTCCCAAACTACCTGCGGGATATTTTTGGTCCATTGCCATGGTGCTGCTGCCGCCCTGGTGGCGCCGGGTGATCAACCCGAAATTAAGAGCCATGAGTCAGATTTCCGTGAGCTGACGATGGTTCGAGCTGTGGTCTCTCAGTTGCACGGCTTTGTTGCGATGCGCCGCAGACTGTGTCCGGTTGTGAAGTTATCCATGGCCGATCCCTCCAGACAGGCTGCGAGGAAGCTTTCTATTTCCGAGACATCGAGGTGCCAAACGTGCTTGCGCCTTGAGCTGCTGGGAGCCTGACTCAGCCAACGCAGCCAGATTGGAGGCGATACCTGGTATCAAAATGACCGGTCAGAAAACCGGCCTTTGAGCAAATAATGCGGCACCCCCTCGTTTTAGGCAATTTCCGGATTAAAGATCTATCGCGCTTGCGAAGTTACACGCGCAAATTTATGAGCCGGAATCCGTGTGAAGGACGGGTGTGAAGGCCGCAAACAGATTGAGTCGATGTTAAGTCCCGGTGAGAATCCTGCGTTGCTTTATTCTGAAATCGTGCGACCTGCAGCCGGCAATTTCTTTTGGGAGGGACCTCGCTTTCCAATACTTTCAACTTGCGTCAAGTGAGATCGCTGTTAAATTTCTGCCTGCGATTTCCCCCGCCGGCTGCGGCGGTTTCGTTTTTTAAACCCGAAATTATTTTTTAATTGTGAAAGTCTTTTCCGGCACGGCGAACGAGCCTTTGGCACGCGCCATCTGCAAATACATTGGTTGCGAACTCGGCAAGTGCAATATCACCCCGTTTCCCGACGGTGAAACCTTTGTTAAAATTGAGGAAAATGTCCGGGGTGAGGATATTTTCATCATCCAGCCTACTTCGCCCCCCACGAACCATAATCTGATGGAATTGTTCATCATGATCGACGCTTTGAGACGCGCCAGTGCCATGCGTATCACAGCGGTCATGCCATTTTATGGTTACGCGCGGCAGGATCGCAAAGATCAGCCCCGTGTGCCCATTACCGCCAAGCTGGTGGCCAATTTGCTTGTCGCCGCCGGGGTTAACCGCGTCCTGACGATGGATTTGCATGCCCAGCAGATTCAAGGCTTTTTCGATATTCCGGTGGATCATCTCTACGCCGCCCCGGTGATGTATGAATATCTTAAAACCAAGAAACTGAAGGACTTGGTTGTGGTAAGTCCGGACGCCGGCGGTATTAAAATGGCGCATGCTTATTCGCAGACCCTGGAAGCCGAGTTGGCCATTGTGGCCAAACGTCGAAAAAGCGCCACGGAAGTGGAAAGCATGGCGGTAATCGGCGAAATTGACGGAAAAAATGTATTGCTGGTGGATGATTTGACGGAAACTGCCGGGACCCTCACCTCCGCTGCGGCCGTGTTGAAGACCAAGGGGGCCAAACAGGTGATCGCCTGCGTCTCCCACGCGATCCTGAACGAAACCGCCATCCAAAGATTGCGAAAATCCAGTATTGACGAATTGATTACTACTGATACAGTCCAACGCCCTGCGATTGACGGCGTGAGGATCACCACGTTGTCCGTTGCGGGGCTTTTGGGCGAAGCCATCAAACGAATTCATAATAATTCGTCGGTGAATTCACTGTTTGAATTCAAAGGCGGGCGCACCAGTTGACGTCCGTAGAACAAAAATTTTAACAAAATGAAATCAGTAGCATTGAAAGCGTATCCGCGTTCGCAGGTGCAACATACCGCGGTGAAGAAACTCCGCACGGCCGGCCGCGTACCTGCGACAATTTATGGCCGGCAGGCCAAGCCACAAAATCTGGAACTCAATTACAGGGAACTCACGGATTTGCTGCACCACGCAGTGTCGGAAAATTTGCTCGTCGATTTGTCCGTCGAAACTGACGCCCGCGCCAAGCGCCTCGCGCTTGTGCAGGAAATCCAGCACCATCCCCTCGACGGTAAAATCCTCCATGTCGATTTCCATGAAATTTCCGCGGACGAAAAGGTGACCGTTCATGTGCCGCTTGAAACCAGCGGTGAAGCGGCTGGCGTCAAGAATGGTGGCGGCGTCCTCGAGCACGTTTTGTTCAAGCTCAGGGTTCGTTGCCTCCCCAAAGATTTGCCTGAGCAGATTTTGGTGGACGTCTCCGGCCTTGAAATCGGTCAGTCAATTCACCTTGGCGATATCAAGGCGCCGGAAGGTGTTGAAATCCTCGGCGACAAGCACATTTCGGTGATTGCGGTCGCAGCGCCTCGTGCGGAAGAGGAAGTCGTCGCCACCGCGGCTGCTCCAGCTGCCGGCGATGTCGAAATGACCAAGGAGAAAAAGGAAGAGGGTGCAGAAGGCGCTGCTCCCGCCAAGACGGCCGATGCGAAAGCCGGCGACAAGAAAGCCGAAGCCAAGCCGGAAGCCAAGGCGGAGAAAAAGAAATAATTTTGACGGCACAAGCCGTCCCGCCCGCGTATGGAGTCAATGCATCTCATCGTGGGATTGGGCAATCCAGGTGGGGAATACGCGCAAACCCGCCACAATGCCGGTTATTTGTTGGTTGAAACGTTGGCGCTGCAGTGGAAAGCTGATTGGACGAACGAGCGAAAATTCTCGGCTCGCATCGCGCGGTCCGAGTGTCAGGGCAAACCGGTTTTGCTCTGCCAGCCGCAAACGTTCATGAATTTGAGTGGCGAAGCAGTTGGCGAATTGATGGGTTTTTATCAGTTGCCGCTGGCTCAATTGCTGGTGGCAGTGGACGATGCGGATTTGCCCTTTGGTGAAATCCGACTGCGCCAGCGAGGCAGCAGCGGTGGACATCACGGTCTGGAGTCCATCGAGCAACATTTGGGTTCGCGCGAATTCGCGAGGTTGCGCATTGGGATTGGGCGCAAAGATGGCGCACGGCAGATCACCAGTTATGTGCTGGGGCGGTTCGAGGCCGCCGACAACGGATTGCTCGAAAAAATCTTGGAACGGGCGGCCAATCAGGTGGAATGCTGGTTGGCGGCGGGATTGCAAAAGGCGATGAGCCAATTTAACGGAGTCATAGACTCCCCAAACGAATAAAAAAAAGTGAAACGATACGAAGGTCTGTTTATCCTGAACATTACAGGCAAAGAAGAAGGCGTTAAAGAAACGCTCGACAAGGTCTCTGCGGACATTACCGCGGCGGGTGGTAAAGTCGAGACGGTCCAGAAAATGGACAAGAAGAGTTTTGTCCGAGTTGCGGACAAGAAATTCACCGCCGGTTTCTACGCCAACATTATTTTCAACGGCACCCCCGCCGTAGTGGCGCAGTTGCAAAACAAATTTGCCCTCAACGAAGAGGTCTTCCGCGTCCTCTTCACGCACGCTCCTGAACCGAAGCCAGCGGCATAACCAGCTCTTTTCGACATGGCCAGCTTCAACAAAGTCGTCCTGGTGGGAAATTTGACCCGCGACCCCGAGTTGCGCTACACACCCAAAGGGACTGCCATCGCCAAGATCGGCCTCGCTGTCAACCGGGTCTGGACCAACGAAGCGGGAGAGAAAAAGGAAGAGGTCACTTTTGTGGACGTGGATGTCTTCGGCCGGACCGCAGAAAACGTTGGACAATACATGCGCAAAGGCCGCCCGATTCTGATCGAAGGCCGCTTGAAGTTGGACCAGTGGGATGATAAACAAACTGGCCAGAAAAAGAGCCGCCTGGGTGTGATCGCCGAAAATGTGCAGTTTCTCGGTAGCGCGCAAGGCGGTGGCGAAGGTGGCGGTGGGGCTCCCGCGCCGCGTTCTCCCCGTCCAAGTGCGGCTGCCAGTGCGCCGGTCGCTGAACCCGTCGAAGGCGACGGTCCGCCCGAAAGCGACGACGTCCCGTTCTGAGGACAGCCCTGTAAACTTTGTAATTTTTGTAAACTTTGAAATATTTATAGCAACTAGGATTTTGTATGGCAAAAACTGAAGTCATCCTCACCCACAACATTGTCGGCCTCGGCGCTGAATCAGACCAGGTCAAAGTCACCGCTGGCTACGCGCGCAATTACCTGATCCCCCAAGGATTCGCGATTCCGTTGACGAGCTCGAATAAACGCCGCATTGAATCGCTGAAGCAGCGACGCGCAGAGCGCGAAGCGCACGAGTTCAACACCATGAATGAACTGGGCAAGAGCGTTTCCAAGCTGATCTGCGTGGTCAAGGTCAAGACCGGCGACGACGGCAAGCTGTTCGGCACGGTGACCGCAGGCATGATCGCGGACGAACTGAAGCACCAGTTCGACATTGCGCTCGACAAAAAGAAAATCCACTTGGAAAGCCCTATTAAATCCTTGGGCGAATTCGAAGTGGAAATGCGTTTGCATGCCGAGGTGAAGAGCACCTTGAAAGTGCGCGTTGAAAGTACAACACCGCTTGCGGTGCCCGCAGTGGCCCAGGCGGACACAAGGCAGCATACCGAAAAGCGCGGTAGACGTGTTGAAAAGGCAGAAGTGGTAGAAGCCAAGCCGGCCAAGCCGGCCAAAGCTGAAAAACCAGCGAAAAAGACCAAGGCCGAATAATTTCAGGTTCGTTTGTCCCACCGGGCCACGGAAGTACTTTCCGTGGCCTTTTTTATTTTGGACAAAAACTTTGACCGTTACGAACTGCTCTGTTTTTCTATGCCGTTAAATGGGAAGTCTTCCGGCAAGTTTCTATCCGATCACGGTGGCTTTCTGCCTTATGGCCGTGGTTGCCGTTTATTTTGGGAACAACCCGTTGAAGCACGGTCGCTGGTTCATGGTGCGCCGCTTCATCAACTGGTTTCCGTTGGGAATGAGCTATGCCTTTCTGTGCATGGGACGATTCAACCTCATCGTGTCCAAAAGCGCGCTGGGTTCGCTAATGTCCAATGCGGACCTCGGGATCATCTTCGGCGTCGGCACCTGGGTTTACGCGTTTAGCTTTGTGATAAACGGGCCGCTGATTGACAAATACCTCGGCGGCAAAAACGCAATGCTCATCTCCATCATCGGAGTTTCGCTGGCTAACATTGCGCTGGGAATTCTAACCTGGCTGACCATTGCCCGAGGCATGCAGGCCAACCTGGTGCTTGATTATTCGTTGCTGTACGCGATCAACATGTATTTCCAAAGCTTTGGTGCGATGGCCATCATCAAGGTCAAGGCGTACTGGTTTCACGTTCGCGAGCGCGGCGTTTTCGGTGCCATTTTTGGCACGCTCATTTCCATGGGCATTTATTTCGCATTCGACTGGGGCGGTTCCATCATCGCGCTGACGAAGGCTAATTCCTCCGGGTGGCTTCACGATATTTTTGTTTCCTCGACCAACCCGCAGAACGCCACCTGGGCGGTATTTTATATTCCAGCGATCATTCTGGGTTTCTGGCTGATCGTCGACTGCCTGCTGATCAGAAACACGCCGGAGGAAGCCGGCTTTTCCCATCTGGACACTTGCGACGCTTCATCGGGCCGGATGCACATTGAGCTTTCTGTGCTTGATTTGCTCAAAAGGGTTTTTGCCAGCCGTTTAATGCTGCTTATCGCTTGTGTGGAATTGGCTTCCGGCGTTTACCGATACAGCATGACGCAATGGTATTCGATTTTTGCCGGGGCGGTGAAGCAAACCGGCGCTGAGTATTTCTCTATCCACTGGGGCTGGTTCACCTGTGTTTTTGGCATTGTCGGCGGATTTTCCGGCGGTTTGATTTCCGACAAATTATTTCAATCACGCCGGGGGCCGCCGGTCGCGTTGCTCTGCGGGCTGGTGCTGGCAACGTCGTCGATAATGGCGCTGATCTTGTTTTCACAACCGCAGATCGTGGGGTGGTCGGCTGTATTCATTGTCATGGCGTCCATTGGCATTACGTCGTTGATGTCCGGAACGGCCGCGACCGATTTTGGCGGGCGCAAAGCCACAGCCACGAGTATGGGGATTATCAACGCCTTTGCTTATCTCGGCAGCGGCTTGCAATCGTTTTGTATTGGTTATCTGGTTCCAGACAAAAATGGCGGCGTACACCAAAGTGTTCCTGGATTCGGGTTTATGCGCGACTGGCAATGGCTACCAGTTTTTGTGATTCCCTTTGCGGTGGTCGGGGTGATCATTGCCATGGGAATCTGGCACAATTTGCCGGAAGCCACGCGGAAATACATTTCAAAGATGGAAGAAAAAGATCCGCCATTAGTGGTCTAAGCTACTCGTAACGTAGCGATTCAATCGGGTCGAGATTGGCGGCTTTCCAGGCGGGGTAAGTTCCAAAAATGACTCCCACCACGGAACACATCGCCAACCCGATGATGACCCAGTTTACGGGAATCGACGGCGGCAATTTCAGGAACATGGCCAGCAAATTGCCGCCGATAATTCCGAATATGACGCCCACTGCACCGCCGACTTCGCACAGTGTGACGGCTTCCATGATGAATTGGATCATGATATTGCGTTTCTTCGCGCCGATGGCCCGCCGGATGCCGATTTCGCGCGTCCGTTCCGTAACCGAGACGAGCATGATGTTCATGATGCCGACGCCGGCTGCCAGCAGGGCGATGGAACTCACGAGCATCACGCCAATCCGCACGGAGCGGGTAAAATCCTTGAATTGCTTAATGATCGAGTCGTTGGATTCAACCTCGAAATCATCGTCCTTGCCCGGCGGCACTTTGCGAATAGCTCGCATGGCCCCACGAACTTCATCAACCGTGGCGTCGTAGCTCGCGCGGCCGCGGGCCTGCACGAGAATGTCGAGGCTGCGATTCCAGCGTCCGTATCGGTTCAAGACGGTGGTCAACGGCACAACAGCAAAATTATCCTGGTCGCCACCTGCCGCAGCGCCTTTTGACTCCAAAACGCCTACCACGGAATAATTGATACCGTCAATCTTGACCTGCTCGCCAATTGGGGAGCTGTTGGGGAAAATATTCGTGGCTAGTCCGTAGGCCAAAACGCAGACATTGCGCGCGCCGTCCACGTCGGCGTCGAGCACCAGCCGGCCTTCGCCCAGATTCCAATTGTGGGCCGGAAAACTGCCGGGCGTTTCGCCGTAAAGCCGCACGGTGGGCGCACTGGTTTTGTAGCGCGTCTTGATTTCGCCCGACCAGAAGGCTGATTCCAAACCGATGTTTAGCGGCAGGGTCGTTTTGTCGTCCAACTTCCTGGCCGTTTCCATGGTGATATTTTTGCGGCGCCAATATTTTTCCAGGTCACCGGAGAAGCCGAAATAGGCGTTTGGCCATTTCTTGATCATGAATGTATCGCTTCCCAGCGCGCTCAATTCGCGCTCAATGTTGCTTTGTAACACACTCATGGCCGTCATCACCAGGATGATGGAAAACACACCAACGAGGACGCCGAGGAGGGTCAGGGCAGAACGCAATTTATGTGCCGTGATCGCACCCAGAGCCATGGTGAGGCTCTCGCGCAATTCAGAAAGGATTGTGATTTTAATTCTCATCAATCGGTTGCGGGTGGGGCTCGACGGAGTTTCTCCCACTGTTGATCAAGGTGTTTTTATTCATTGCGCAGGGCATCCACGGGATTCATGCGGGCCGCTCGCCAGGCGGGAAAAAGGCCGGACAAAATGCCGGTCAGCGCCGAAACCGACAGCGATATGAAAACGATGCCCGGCGAGAGCGTAGCCGGCATGGCTTTCCGCAGCAGCAACGTGGCCGGCCATGCCAGCAGGAGCGCGATCGTTCCACCAATCACACAGATGCAAGCGGCTTCAATCAGAAACTGCAACATGATCGTTCGTCTCTTGGCCCCGATGGCCTTGCGCACGCCAATTTCGCGTGTCCGTTCGGCCACGCAGACAAACATGATATTCATGATGCCGATGCCGCCGACGAATAGCGCCAGCCCGGTGATGAACAAACCAATGACCGCAATCGTGCCGGCCACTTTGTGAAACAGGTCCAGAAATTCATCCTGCTGGTTAATGGCGAAATTATCAGGATCGCCGGGCGCTACGTGGCGGAAACGCCTCAGAACGGTGCGCAGTTCTTCCTTGGCGTCGTCAAGCTGGTCGAGGTTGCTCACCTTCACCTGAACTTCGTAATCTGGATCACGATCAAAGGTGTAAAGGAATTGCTGAAGTGGCACAAAAACGGAATTGTCCGCTCCGCCGGAGTCGGAGAAGCCACCCTGTTTGCCCAAGACGCCCACCACCTCAAATTCATGCTTGGCGATCAGGATTTTTTGGCCCAGCGGAAATTCATTTCGAAACAAGTTGGTCGTGAGATCCGCACCAATGACACAAACCGGGCGGCCGCTGTCACATTCAGCGGCGGAAAGAAAGCGTCCTTGGTCCAACGTTACACCGCTGGTGAAGAGATATTGCTCGGTTGTGCCGATGACATCAACACTTCCGGAACCGCGCTTATGATAGTTGACGGATTCATTCTCATCCACCGCCGGGGCGATGGCCGATGCCAGGGTGAGATTTCGCTGGAGGGCGTCGATATCTTCAGGCGAAATGGCCGGGTTTTTCATGGCATCGATCCATTCCTGGTACGACTGGATGAACCAGCTAAACCGGTCCACGTAGAGCACGTCGGTGCCGATCGAAGAAATACTGCGCATGAACGCGCGGTTCAATCCTTCGATGGCTGTGCCCATCATGGTAACCGTAAAGATGCCGATGATGATGCCAAGCGTGGTCAGAACCGACCGCAGCTTGTTTGCGCGGATGGCACCCCACGAAATAATCAAGCCTTCACGTAGTTCCGTGAAAAAATTCATTTGTTAGGCAAAACAACGAAATTTCCAGGATGAATTTGGGCTGGCCGGGTTGATTTTGAGAGTGGACTTTCTTTTCATAATGTTTTTCGCACAAGTCCTGTCATTCTTCCAAAAGCAAAAGCTATTTCACCACAGGTTCATCACTGGCGATCAGGCCGTCGAGGATGCGAATAATGCGTCGGGAATGTCTCGCCACAGCTTCCTCATGCGTGACCACAATGATCGTGTTGCCGGCCTTGGACAACAATTCAAACAGACCGAGTATTTCCACGCCGGTTTTGGAATCTAGATTGCCCGTCGGCTCATCGGCGAGGAGAATGGATGGTTGGTTCACCAGCGCACGAGCCACCGCGACACGCTGGCGTTGGCCGCCGGAGAGCTCATTCGGCTTGTGATGCACCCGGTCGGCCAGCCCGACGCTCGCCAGTTTCTCCATGGCGATTTTTCTGCGTTCTCCAGCGGAAACGCCGGCGTAAACCAGGGGGAGTTCGACGTTGCGCAACGCATCGGAGCGGGGAAGCAGGTTGAAGGTTTGAAAAATGAATCCAATCTCGTGGTTGCGAATATCTGCGAGCTCGTTGTCGTTCATCTGGCTGACTTGCTGGCCATTGAGTTCGTAGGTGCCGCCGGTGGGGGTGTCGAGACAGCCAACCAGATTCATCAAAGTCGATTTTCCGGAGCCGGACGGCCCCATGATGGCGACGTATTCGCCGCGTTGAATTTCAAGGGAAACGTCGCGTAAGGCATGGACGGTTTCGCCGCCCATCTGGTAGCGCCGCGATATATTCTGGAGACGGATCAAGCTCACGGCGAGGGCTTTTCATTTTCTATAACAGCCGGACCTTTCACGATTTTCTTGCCGTCGTCCAGGTCGCGGCTGATGGCGCGGTAACCGCCCGTGACAATTTCATCACCCTCCTTGAGACCATCGGTGATTTCCCAGTAATCGTCATCGCTGATTCCGATTTTAACGGGCACGGTCTTGACATGGTCGCCTTGAACTAAAAAAATGACGTCCACCGGCTTTTCCTTCTCATCCGATTTTTTGGCGGATTTTATTGAATTGGTGTTGGCGCCGACAGACGTCATAGCGCTGGTTGAAGAGGAGTTCGTGGAGGCGGAATTGGTTTGGGCCGGGTCGCTGGACTTCTTCGCGTCAGCCTTAATGACGCGCGTCGTCACGCTGGCGATAGGAACGGCCAGTACATTGGTGCGTGTTCGGGTCTCGATCGTGGCGGTGACCGACATGCCGGGTCGAAAATCCGCCAGATCGCTGAATCGGATGCGCACCTGAAACTGAGTGGCGGCTTGTCCCGAGGAACCGGAGGAACCGCCTGAACCGCCCAGCGCGGATTGCGAGTCCAGTCCCTCCGAGGAATTACCAACGGCGGTAACGAGACCTTTAAATTTCCGGTCCTTGAAGGAATCCACTTCGAGCTGGGCAGTCTGGCCTGGCTGCAATAACACGATGTCCATTTCGCCGATATCCACCCGCGCCTCCATGGAGCTGAGATCGGAGATGATCATGATTTCCGTGCCAACGTTCTGCACGGTACCCAAGACTCGTTCGCCAAGTTGTGAGTTCAGGGTCGTAATGGTTCCGTCCATCGGTGCGACGATGGTGGTTTTGTTGAGTAAATCCTGGGCGTTGTCCACAGCGGCTTGGGAGACCGCCACCTGGTCTTCCGCACTTTCAACATTGGCCTTGGCGACGTCGCGTGCGACTTTGAATCCAATGTAATCGGATTCATCCTCTAGATTTCGTTTGTATAATTCCTGGTTGCGAGTGAAATCGGTATCGGCTTTTTCGAGATTGGCCACTGCAGTTGTTTTGGCGGCGACGGAAGATTCGTATCCGGCTTTGGCTTGATTAAGACCGGCGATATATACATCGGGATTGATCTTCAAGAGCAAATCGCCTTTGTGGACAAACTGGCCTTCTTTGACTGGCAGGGCGGTGATTTCGCCACTGACTTCCGGGCTGATGTGAACTTCCAGGACCGGATAAATCTTGCCGTTGGCGACGACGGTTTCGGTGATGGTATGGCGCGAAACTTTTTCTGCCTGGATGGTAATGGCTGGCGCCTTATTGCGGAGTGCGAAGAACATCGCCAACCCGAGCACGATCAAAATGATGACGGCGAATAGGATTAGTTTCCCGTGACCTTTGCGTTTGGGCTGGGGAGTTGCCGCCGCCGCTCTGAGTATAGGAGGTGGTTCCACTCTGTGAGCCTGCCTAAAGAATCAGGAATTGTCCAGAGCGGGAATTGGTTTATCAGCACCAAATGCCGTTCGGTCAGGTAGCCGTGAGCCGCCGGCCAATCTTTGACCTCATTGCGGGGAAATTAACTTGCAAAACTGTAGTCGTAAGGCGCGCGCATTGGCCGGCTCAGATGCCCGTTGGCCTCGCCGGCGCCATCACCAGTGAATACTTCCTGCTGCGGGTCCCATTGAAGTTTGCGGCCGGTCCACAAAGCGATGATGATAAGGTGTCCGATGCAAGCCGACCGGTGTCCGGTTTCAACCCTGGCTACCGGGTCCTTGCGCGAGCGGACGCAATCGAAGAAGTTGCCCATATGATCATTGCTGATTTCCAATCTGATGGAATTGTCCGGTAAGGGAGTATGTAGCAGTTCTGCTTTACTGGCGGTGATTTCATCGCGATTAACCCAGATCCAGCCATCCGTGCCGGTGAATTTGATGCCGTTGCGTTGGCCCTTGTCATTTATAATCGCTCCGAATGGGCTGTCGTCGGGAGTGGTTTTGACGATTTGCGTCACGCCGTTCGCCCAATTGAGCGTGGCTTCAAATTCGCTGGGCGTCGTGTAGCCATCGGGGAGGGGAGGGGTGATGACCCGCGCTTCAACACTGATGGGGCCGTCCAAACCGATGCCCCAGCGGGCGATGTCGTTGTGATGCGCGCCCCAATCAGTCACGGGACCCCCAGCATAATCGAACCACCATCGGAAAGTAGCATGACACCGCTCGACGTAGTACTGCGCTTCGGGCGCCTGGCCGAGCCAGAAGTCGTAATTGAATCCGTCCGGGACAGCGACCTTTTGAAACGGGCCGCCGCGAACGCCTGCCGGAACGAAGACATTAACCTGTTTCAAGGTGCCGATGCGTCCGTTGCGGACCAGTTCGCATGCCAGGCGGAACCATTTGCTGCTGCGTTGCTGCGTCCCGGTCTGGAAAACAATGTCATTGTCGCGCACGGCCTTGATTACGTGGCGGCCTTCGTCAATCGTCAGCGTCAGAGGTTTTTCGCCATAAACATCCTTTTTAGACCGTGCGGCGGCCATATTGATGAGCGTATGCCAATGATCCGGTGTCGCCTGGACGACGGCATGGATATCATCTCGTTCCAGCAATTTCCGGAAGTCATTGTATTCTGTCGGCGAACGTCCGTTGTTTGTGAAGCGTTGCACAGCCTGGCTGGAGTACTTTTGATCCACGTCGCATACGGCCAGTATGTCGCCGAAGCGCGAAGCATTTTGGGCGTCGCCCTGGCCCATGCCGCCACAACCAATGAGTCCGAGGCCGGGCCGGTCGTTGGGGCTGGATATAGGAGGGGTAACCTCGGCGGCCGCGAGTTCACGTTGGACGAACCACAATGGCAAACCAGTGGCGGCTGCGGCAAGCGAACACCTTCGCAGGAAGGAACGACGCGAGATGTGAAATGGCATTGGCATATTGTTAGGGGGTTGTCATGAATTTTATGGATTCAGCGGGCTTTTGTCCATACCCTTGGCTTCTCCCGCCCGCACTTGAAACAAAAAGCGCAAATGAATGTGCGACAAGGACGAGGTGCATTGTGATTTAAATTTAAACTTGACCGGCATCGGGGCTTGGCTAAACTTAATCCGTAATGTTGAAAAACGTATCACAAGCTGTCATTCTGGTCGTCGTAGTAATTAACGACGCCGTTGGTGCTTGTTGATCGCAAGAATTTAACAAAACCCACGGCTGGAAACGGCTGTGGGTTTTTTCTTACTCCAGTCGGACCGCCACAATAAAGAAAGACACATGAGCAAAACAACTGAATCAGCGAAAGCTAAAACAAAATCCAACGCCAAGCCGCGCGCCGAGATCGGTCCTGCAATGTTCGGACGGGACCTCTTCGTTGAGGCCCTCGAACGCGAAGGCGTTGAGGTCATTTTTGCGTATCCCGGCGGCGCGAGCATGGAAATTCACCAGGCGCTGACGAAGTCGAAGATCCGCACCATTTTGCCGCGCCACGAGCAGGGTGGCAGTTTTGCGGCCGAAGGTTATGCCCGTGCGACGGGCAAGGCTGGCGTCTGCATGGGTACCAGTGGACCCGGGGCAACGAATCTGGTGACCGCCATCGCCGATGCGTACATGGATTCCTGTCCGCTCATTGCGATCACGGGACAGGTGAGCCAGAACATGATCGGGCGCGGTGCGTTTCAGGAAACTGATATCATCGGAGTCACATTGCCCATCGTAAAGCACAGTTACCTGATCACCGACATCAATGATATTCCGCGAATCGTGAAGGAAGCGTTTTACATCGCGCAGACCGGCCGCCCGGGTCCGGTCGTGATCGATTTTCCCAAAAACATCCAACAGCAGAAAACCCAACCAGTCTGGCCGACCTTGGATGAAATCAAAAGCGGATTGCGCGGCTATACGCAGCCGGACTTGAAGGCGGACGATATTGCGCTCAACGAGATCATCGGTCTGATTGAAAAGGCGGAACGTCCGGTGCTTTATTGCGGAGGTGGAATCATCACCAGCAATGCGTCGGCGGAATTGAAAAAATTTGCCGAGGCCGCGAATATACCGGTGACCACCACCATCATGGGGATAGGTTGTTTCCCGGAAACCCATCCACTCTCGTTGCGCTGGCTCGGGATGCATGGTGCGGCCTTCGCCAACTGGGCGGTGAACGGCGAATTTGAGTATCGCAAGAACCCGAATGACCCGCTGGTGAAGCTCAAGGAGGGCGCGGATTTGCTGCTCGCGTTCGGTGTCCGTTTTGATGATCGCGTGACCGGCAAGTTCGAGGAGTTCTGCAAGAGCGGCACGATTGTGCACATTGACATTGATTCGTCCGAGTTAAATAAGAATCGCAAGGCGCACCTCCCGGTGGTGGGTGACGTCAAAGATGCGCTTACCCGCTTGAATAAACTCGTGGCGAAGCGTCCGATTGCCAAAAAGCACACGACGTGGCTTGCGCAGATTGACGAATGGAAAAAGAAAGCGCCGTTCGCCTACCGGATCACGCCGGAAATCGCCAACAGCGATCACATGGTGGACCACATGCAGGGCAAAGAAGATCAGGTTATTCTTCAGCAGATGGTCGTCGAGGAGCTTTACAACCTGACCAAAGGCGAGGCTTACATTACTACCGGTGTCGGGCAGCATCAAATGTGGGCCGGCCAATGGTATAAATATAAATACCCGCGCCAGTTCATCACCAGCGCCGGACTCGGTTCGATGGGTTACGGGTATCCCGCCGCGCTCGGCGTGAAAGTGGCGCTGCCCGACAAGCAGGTGATCGACATTGACGGCGATGGTTCGTTCTTGATGAATATTCAGGAACTCGCCACCGCCCATGTCGAAAAAATTGCCGCGAAAGCCATCATCCTGAACAACCAGCATCTCGGCATGGTGGTGCAATGGGAGGATAATTTCTACGCCGGCAACCGTGGTCACACTTATCTTGGCGACCCGGAGCACCGTCCAGAGATTTATCCCGACTATGTGCGCGTTTGCAATTCTTTCGGCGTGAAGTGCGAACGTGTGATGTTCAAGAAAGATTTGCGGGCCGCCATACAGCGAATGCTGGATGCCGATGAACCCTATGTTCTCGATGTGGTGACCCCGTATTCGACCCATGTCATCCCCTTCATCCCTGCCGGCAAAACCGTCGCGGACATGATCTGGAAGCCGTGACCGGGGTTGGTCGAATTTATTCGGCCGGGACGGGATTTCCGTTCCGGCCGGATTTGTTTCCGTGCGGCCTTGCCGGGCGACCACTCTGGGCCTTTGTTTTAGTATGAACCCGAACTTGGGTTTTCGCACTGCTGAAGGCGTTCCAAATCTTCGAGGTCGGCCGGACTGTAGGCATTCTCCGCATCTTCGAAAAAGATTTTTGGAGCACTCCACTTCCAATGCTCAACATGGCCATCAGCGAAGGACAAACTCGCGCCTTGATTATGGCGATCCGCCGGCAGATCGAGCCAATAATCCGCCCAAAAACTGTTAACCGCCCAATAGCCAAAAGTTGCATCAAAAATGGAGTCGGGTTGTTCGTCAATCAGCACGAACAGATTGGACGGGACAGGTTGCGTAATTTGCGTGAATTTCATGAAGGTGCCGGAGACATTCGTGCAACCGAGGCCGATTGACATGGTATAGCTGCGGGTGCGGGGCAAATTGGGATATCCCTGCACCGTCGATAAATCAGCCGGGCAATGGTAGATGGCCACGTTCTTGTTGTAAGGATAGAGAAGCCCAGCCTCCACATTGGCAGGTGTTGCATCGGACGGCGCAATTCCTGGGCACCAGGAATCCGGATTACTGGCAGAAGAAAGAGCATTGGTCGTATCGGCTCCGTCCACAAATCCGCCCACTTCGTTGGGCACCAGAAAATCACTGAAATCGTTGGAGTAAAGATGGCAGCTGAGTTCCAGTTGTTTGGCATTATTTAGGCAGGAGATGCTCAGTGCCTGACTCTTGGCTTTTGAAAGTGCCGGAAGCAGCAGGGCGGCAAGGATGGCAATAATCGCAATGACGACTAGCAACTCAATCAAAGTAAATGCCCTGCCAAAACCGCAGAATGGCAGTCTGTCAATTTGTCTTGTTGAACAGCGTCGCATTTTAGAAGCACAGGCTTACAATACGACGGTCCGGAGGAACTGCCAGTGAAATTATTTTGACCTTATTAGAAATGATAACATTGTTCGGGTCGGGATTGTGCTCGCCGGTCACTGGTCCGGGTCCAAACATATTTCAATAGGTCAATAAGTCCAACTCGCGCAACCCTTCACTTGCCAATTGCCAATGGCTGCCACGTTTGACGACCAGATGACGACACGGATTGGCTCGTTCTTCCGGTTCATTGACATCGAGTAACTGATATTTTGCGTTTCCCTTGATTTCCGATGCCGCCCGGGGCATGAATGCAAAGGCGACGCCATTATAATTCAAAGCCACTTCATAACCGGCAACACCCTCTTTTTCGGTGACGGGATTTTGCAGCACGAGCGCGGCATAGCGTTTCAAGTAGGGAAATTTTGTCGCGCGTACGAGCACGCGGCAGAGCGCGGTCTGGTTGCGCAGAAAATTCAACAGGCTGAATTTTTGCAGTCCGGGACTTTCGCCCAGCAGGATTTGGCGGGGGTCAAGTCCGTTCAAATTCTGGCCGTTCCATTCGCCGTGATCGTTGCGCTGGCCGGGGGAACTATTTCTGAACCACGAGGCGAAATTGTCGTTTACGAGCATGTTCAATTCGAAATGCACGTGAGCGCGCCACTTGCCGATGGCTTCGTTGCTGGAGGTGCGGCCCATCGTGGCGATGACTTGGCCGGCTTTTACCTCATCACCGATTCGCAGACCCGGACGCGCCGCACTCAGGTGGGCATAAAGCGAGTAGATCTCCAGGCCCTCGACGATGTGGCGGATGACAATATAATTTCCGTAATTCGAGAGCCCGGGCCGGGTGCTGATGTAAACCACCATGCCGTCCGCGGTGGCCATGACAGGATCGGTCGGCTCGCCGTGCCGGTCGGTTTGCAAATGGATGATGTCGAGGCCCTCGTGCATGCGCTGGCTGTTGTCGCGGACGCAGCCAAAGCCACCGCTCATCCACGGTCGGCCGGGCGTGGTGGGTGCGAAAAATTTCAACTCCTGGCCGGGCTCATACAACGCATGGTTGGCCGTTGGAAATTGGAATGGCGATTGCGCAAATCCTCTAGTGCCCCAAAAAACAATGGCCGCAAGCAATGCGCGGCAGAAAAAATGGCGGATCATTTGCCGGTCTGGATTTTTTTGGCGACGTTGTTGAGCCCGAGCACTAGTTGGTGCGCTTCGTCGCGAGTCATATCCGGGGTGAAGGCCAGCACCCCGCTGGCGTTGCGTCCTGTGATAAGCGGGGCGGCGAGCCAGCGGCCGTCTTTTAGTTTTTCGCCCCACTGGCCATAGATGACAAAATGTTTGCCGGAATACGCCGCCGAAAATTGTTCCAGCGTCCAGGCGGCAGTCTCGTCAAACTTTAGCTCGATGGAAAATCCTCCCGGTGTTTCTATCAAATCCGCCCGAAGCAGGTCAGCCTCGGTTAAAACCGGGTCTTTGGCGATGGTTACCAGCACCGGGTCGGCGCGCAAAACCGAAACGGTCTGGCCTTCACCCGCAGCGTTTGCCGAGTTCTCAATGTGCACTCGGATTCCACCCAGCGGCTCATGTTTCTTCTTTTTGGACGTCGCGCATCCGTCAAAAGCCAGCGAAAACATCAACAACAGCAGCAAATAAAGATTGAATCGGCCCGCGTAAAAATTCATAGTTCACACACAAAATCGCAACCCGCGAAGAATGTAAAGACACTTATGGGTAAACAACACAATAAAGACGAACATAAAAAACGGCGCAAAGCCTATATCAAGCGCAAAAAGGCCTCCGTCAAAACCAAAAAAAACGCGGCTAAAAAGTAAGGATTTTGCGCCAAAGTCAACCGGTCTTCCGCTCAGGAAGGCCGGTTTTGCTCTGACCGAACTCAAAGACGCCGGATGGCCCAGTCTGTTCCCATGGCAGCAACTACCGGGAAGACGTCCCGCTGCAGGCAAAAAGCCACATCCTCAGTTAATTCGGGTATCGCCAGCAAACGCCGCGCGTTTTGCGAACTGGAAATGACGTCCGGTAAATTCCCTTCCGCCTGCAAATAGCACCTCCTCGCTACCTCTGTCGAATCTGAGCATGCCACAGGATTGCCCTTGGAGTTGGTCAATAATTCCGCCATGGCCCCCGCGGCTAGTACATCCTCCAGCGCCGCTTGTTCGCCCGTCCCCGAGCAAACGAGCAGCACGGTTGCAAACTGTTTCTGCTGAATAAAATCCGCCGTGGCCGCTAGGTTCAAGAAAGACGCGGCCAGAGTGATTTGGGCCCCCGCACAGGCTCGCAACGCGCGCGTGCCGTTGGTTGTGGTGCTTACGATGGTGCCTCCCTGAATATTATCCGGAGTAAATTCGCGCGGCGAATTGCCGAAGTCAAAATCAGTTCCGCTTGATTGGCTGGCGCGAATTCTCACGCCATCGCGTTCCCCCGCCAATAGTACAATTGGTTGCTTTAGGCGAATCGCGACGGCTTCGGCAATTTCACTGACCGGTATGATTGATTTAGCCCCATTCTGCAACGCGGTGACGAATGTGCTGGTCGCACGCAGAATGTCGAATACTACGCAAGCAGTTGCGTGAAGGTCCGACTTTGGGACCAGGACCAATTCAGCCGGAGTCAGGATGGTTTCTATTTTCATTTAAAAGTAAAACGAAGGACAGAATTCTAATCGCAAGTTGAGCCGGGAAGGAAGTACTGAATTTTTAACTGATTTTGCAAAACGTTCCCGGGTCAGCCCTGTCGAATCTATCAAGCAAATGGTCCATTGTGCAAAATTAACGGCACTTGGGAGGGCGAAACCTGTATCAACCTGCAAGTCAACCAGCAAACCAAGCGGCCAGGCGACGTAATTATTTCGCAAAAAACGAATTACGACAGCTTGGTGAGTTATTTTTGAACTTTTTCCCGATTCGGTTGTTTAAAGTGCTGACAGCCTTTTGAAGCATCGGAAGATTCACCCCCTATAAGCTGTTGATTTGGGTCAGCTGGGGTAAGGTCGTCACAGGTCAAATTCACGCCAGGCGGAGGCAGGATTTTGAGGCCGGCGCGAAATGGAATCTGAAATTCTAAGCAGTTCCAGAAAAACGTGAAAACAGATTTTGCGCCAAAAATTCAGGAGCTCGAACCGGTTTCCGAAACCCCGACTGGCTCATCCAAACTTGCCGCCACGCCGGATGCTCTCAGCGCCCTGCCGGCCGACTTCGTCAAGCATAACCGGGTGCTCCCTTTGAAAATCATGGATGGCGTCCTGCATCTGGCCACCGCCGATCCTGGCAATTCCCGTGTGATTGAGGATGTCCGTTTATTGACAGGATTGGAAGTGGTGGAGGAGGAGTTCCCCGCCGCGGAAATTGCAGAAACGATCACTGGCCGTTACCAGGTCACGGTCGAGAAGATGATCGAAAACCTCGGCGGTGACCGTGCGGCAAACGGTGAGGGCAAGACTTTGCATGATATCGAGGTCATGGCTAATGAGCCAACGGTCGTTAATCTCGTGAATGTCATCGTCTCCACCGCCATTCGTGAGCGGGCCAGCGACATTCATTTCGTTCCCTTCGAGAGCTCTCTTCAACTGCGTTACCGGATTGACGGTTTGCTGCACGAACAATCACCGCCGCCGAAGCAACTGCACGCCGCGATCGTCTCGCGCATTAAAATCATGGCCGATATGAACATCGCCGAGCGTTTCCTGCCGCAGGATGGGCACATCCAAATTCATCATCGCGGTGTGCGTGTCGATATCCGGGTCGGCACCTTGCCGACGATTTACGGGGAGAGTCTCGTCATGCGCCTGCTGGAGAAGACTTCCCGCGTCCAGACGGTGGAGGAACTGGGACTGGACGCAGTGCGCGCGGCCATGCTTTCGCGTTTGGTTGGCAAACCACACGGACTCTTTCTCGCCACGGGACCGACCGGCAGCGGCAAAACGACCACGCTTTATTCGATCCTGCAAAGCATCTACACACCGGAACTGAAAATCCTCACCATCGAAGATCCCGTGGAATACGAATTGCCCGGTGTCGCACAAATTCCCGTCCGACCGAACCGCAATTTCACTTTCGCGATGGGATTGCGCGCCATTTTGCGACAGGATCCGGACGTGGTCATGGTCGGTGAAATTCGCGATTCGGAGACCGCCGAGATCGCGATCCGTGCCGCGCTTACCGGTCATCAGGTCTTTAGCACGCTCCACACCAACGATTCCACCGGGGCAGTCACCCGTTTGATTGACATGGGCGTCGAGCCTTTCCTGATTTCGTCTTCCCTCGAAGGCGTGCTGGCACAACGTCTCGTGCGTTGCATCTGCGCGAATTGCCGGGAGTCAGTCCCCGTCGAGTCAGCCGCCAGCAGCCAGCTGGCCACCCTGGGCGGCGGTAAAATTGCTGGCCGGATATTTCGTGGCAAAGGCTGCGATGAATGCCGCGGCACGGGTTATCGCGGCCGCGTTGGGATTTTTGAGCTGCTCCCCATCACCAATGAGTTGCGCGAGCTGATCCTGCAAAAACGGTCGAACGCAGAGCTCAAGACGACCGCGCAAAAGACCATGCTGACGATGCATCAGGATGCGTTGCAAAAAGTCACCTCCGGCGTGACCACGCTCGAAGAAGTCCTGCGCGTTTCGTCTGGAGATTTACTCGAGTGAACTCTTTTCGCTACCAGGCCATCGGCGCCGGCGGCGCAGCTGTCAACGGCGTTATTGAGGCCGAAGACCGCAGGGCCGCGCTGCAATTGCTCAGTCAGCGTAATTTATTTCCGTCTCAGTTGGAGGCGGTTTCATCGGGTAGCAATTCAGGATCCCCGGCGGGTCCCCCTCCAAAGGTTCAGATTTCATTCGGGCAATGGGTGCGGCGTAAAGATATAACGGCGTTTACGCGCGAGATCAGCGCGCTGTTGGCCGCGGGCATCCCCATTCCACAAGCACTCGACAGCCTGGGAGAGGAGGAGGAAAATCCGGCCCTGAAAACGGTCGTGCAGCAAATTGGTGAGGCCGTCCGCAAAGGCGAATCATTTTCATTGGCACTGTCGCAGCATCCGCGACTTTTCAGCAATCTCTACGTCAGCATGATTCGTGTGGGTGAAGAGGCGGGTGTGCTGCCCAAAGTAATGAACGATCTGGCCGACTTCATGGAACATGATGACGAAGTGCGCGGTGAAGTGAAGGCAGCGGTTGCTTATCCGGTGTTCGTGTTATGTTTCGGTTTTTTGACGGTAACTGTTTTGCTTACAGTCGTGCTGCCGCGGCTGTTTAGCATGCTCGAGGAAATGTTGCCCGTCTTGCCGTTACCGACCCTGATTTTGCTCAAAGTAAGCCACGCTCTGCACGCACATTGGTTTTTGATTCTATTTGGCCTGGCTGCTGCAGCGTCTGGTGCGTGGTGGTATGTGAATTCACCGGCTGGTGCTGAGATATGGGACAAATACAAATTAAAAATACCGTTTGTCGGCCCCGTATTTCAATCGGCGGCTTTGGGACGATTTGCCCGGACCTTGGGCACGCTCGTTAAAAGTGGCGTGTCGTTGCTGCCCGCGCTGAAAATTGTCGAAAATACCATTGGAAACCGCGTCATGGCCGCCCAAATCGCACGGGTTGCTGAGGAAACACGGGGCGGTGATTCTCTGGCGGCGCCATTGCGCAAGCTTGGTATTTTCTCACGCACCGTGGTCCAGATGATTGATGTCGGCGAGGAGACTGGAAAACTTGACGAAATGCTTTTAAAGGTTGCATCCATCGAGGAGCGCCATATGCGCACCCGGACCAAAACTCTGATCTCACTCCTCGCGCCTCTCTTGATCCTGATCGTTGGAGCGCTGGTCGGCTTCATGGTTATAGCCATCTTGTTGCCGATTTTCAAAATGAGCAGCGCGCTGCATTAAAAATTCAACCCGCACAATATGAAAATTCAATCCTCTCAAAACAGATCAGTCGCTTTCACCCTGGTTGAAATCATGGTGGTCGTTGTCATCATTGGTATTCTGGCGGCGACAATCATTCCCCAGTTCATTGGCACGACCCAGGACGCCAAGATAAGCGCCGCCAAGGCTCAAGTTGCCGAACTTGAGTCAGCTGTCGAACGTTTTTATGTCCAGATGGATCGCTACCCGACTACCGAAGAAGGCTTGAACGTCTTGGTTGACCCTCCAACCGGGGATGACGCCCAAAAGTGGCGCGGACCCTACATTAAGCAGCTCCGTAATGACCCTTGGGGTAATCCTTATCAATATCTCACTCCCGGTACGCATCATCCGACGAGCTACGATATCTGGTCGCGCGGCAAAAATGGCGCTCAGGGCGGGGAAGGAGACAACGCGGACATCGGTAACTGGTGAAATGCGCCTGGAAAATCCCAACTCTAAGCCGGTGCACGCCTTCACGCTGATAGAAATGGTGGTGGTGGTGGTACTCATCGGCATCCTCTCAGCAATGATAATTCCCGAAATGAAGGGTACATTTGACGATGGTCTTTTGCGTTCCACGGGACGCGACCTGATCAATGTCTTCAATCTGGCTTCCAGCCGGGCGGTGAGTTTGAATCAACTTTACCGCGTGACCTTGGACACACAAGGTGGACGCTATTTTGTGGAGCGCCAAATTCACGACGGAACGCGGGTGGATTTTGTCCCGTTAAAAGATGTGTCCGGTGCGGAGGGTAAATTGGATTCGCGCATTGTCATTGAAATCAGCCAACCGGACAAACCGTCGGGGGAAAGCGATGTAGACAACCCCGTCCCGGAACAAAATTCGCCGGATGCCGTTGCGTTCTATCCTGACGGCACGGCCGACTCCGCGGAAATCAAATTACGTGATCACGATGGTTTCCAGCTGACCTTACGCCTGAACCCGATCACCGCGCGTGTCCGCATGACCGAACCGGAACGCCAATGAACTCGCTGCCGCATAACGCTGGATTTTCGCTCATTGAAGTGATGGTGGCGATTTTGATCCTGGGCATTGCGCTGGTGGGGCTTACGCATGGCATCACGACGGCGTTGGATTCAAGCAAAGACTCTGAGTTACAAACGGTAGCCGCACTCTTTGCGGCCGGAAAAATTGAGACACTGCGTGCAGAAGGTGATCTCGAAAATGGGGAAACCGAGGGGGAATGCGGTCCCGGCCTGGCAGCCTACACCTGGAAGCAGACCATCAGTGATGCCGGGATCGACGGCCTGCACGATGTGGATGTGGTGGTTGAAACGGTGCGGGATAGAGAGGAAATTTACGAACTCAAAACTCTGCTGTTTGAATCCTCAGAAAGCTCTGGGAGCAAGGATTCCAAATCTCAAAAGAAAACCGGCGGTGCCTCATGAGAATTGCCTGCACTACCAGCAGCCGCGCCTTCACGCTGATCGAGATTGTCATCAGTTCTGCTTTGATGGCCTTGATCCTGGTCAGCGCCTATCTGTGCCTGAGTGCCGGAATCGCTGGCAAAAAAATCATTGAGCCGCGGGCGGACATTTTCCAGACCGTACGAGTGACGCTGGCGATGCTCACGGCTGACCTACGCGGAGCCTGTCCGTTGCCAGGGGATTCGGCTTTTCTGGGCATGAAACGGATGATCGGCGAAACCGAGGCGGATAACTTGGATTTTGCGACCCATAATTATACGCCTCGCCACGCGCACGAAGGCGATTTTTGTGAGACAAGTTATTACGTTGAGCAGGACCCGCAAACGCATCGCTTTAGTTTGTGGCGTCGACGCAATCCAACGCTGGCAATTGATCCGCTGTCCGGCGGCAGCAAAGAGGAAATCGCCGAAGACATCATCGGTGTGCGTTACCAATATTCTGATGGCGACGATTGGTATGACGATTGGGGGGAAGTCCAAGGCAAAGATAAGGCGGCAAATTCGCAACGCCAGCAAAGCAACTTGGAAGGACTGCCCAGGGCGGTGCGGGTCACGCTCCTGATGGATTCAAATCCCAAATCCAAAACGGACCCAATGACCGGCCAAAGGGCCATCGAGCCGCCCCTCGTTTTCCAAACGGTCGCCCAATTGAATCTCGCGGATGCGTCCCAAAATGACACGGAGAATTCAGGCGGCAATATCAGTGGCGGCTCCGGCGCCCAGCCCGCGCCGGGAATGCAAAGTGGAGGGAACCAATAGCCGTGCAAACGCGGGCTTCCATCCTGATTGGTTTGTTGTGGTGCGTGGCCTTGCTTTCCGTGGTTGTGGTTGGAGTCTTGCACACCGCGCAAATGGATTTGCAGACAGGCAAGAACTATGGCGATAAAATTCAGGCGCGTTATCTGGCGCTGGCAGGAATCGAGAAGGCCGAAGCCTTGATCTACAAGGAGGCACACAACGGCAAAAAACATAGCGGTGATTTGTACGACGATACACAGGATTTTCGCGGAATTTCCTTGGGCCGCGGAACATTTTCCGTGCTTCGTCGGGGACACGATGACGAAGGCGACGGTGTTATTTATGGCGTCTCCGATGAAGAAAGTCGATTGAACATTAACACCGCTGATCAGGATGAACTCATGAAAATCCAGGGTTTGAACAGTGATATTGCCACCGCGATATTAAGCTGGAGGGGTCAGGGCAGCAACGTGATGGAGACGGATTATTACCTCTCTCAGCGTCCCCCTTATCAGCCCAGGGGTGCCTCCTTCGAAACCGTGCGCGAATTGCTGATGGTGCGCGGAGTAACTCCCGATTTGCTGTTTGGCAAGGATACTCACCAAAACGGTCTGTTGGATGACGAGGCTGACGGACTTAACCAGCAGCCAAAGTTCCAGGATTCCGTTTCCGCCGATGCTCTGGGCTGGGCTGGGATTCTGACCGCGGATTCCTCGGTCAAAAATGTGAACGCCGCCGGCGAAAGCCGCGTCAATATCCAGAACGCCGACGAGAGCTCGCTGGCTGAGGTGCATGGCATCACGCGTAACATCGCGCGCGCAATTGTGGCTTATCGCGGAAAGAGCAATTTTCAAAGCATTGCTGACCTGCTTGATGTGACGCCGCCACAAGACAATCAGAATGCCGGCATCCCGCAGAACAGCCAGGATTCGTCCGGTTCTTCCGGCGGAGGTGTCATCAGTGAAAGTCTGTTGATGGAGGTTGCAGACGACGTGACAGCTTCGGGCGATCAGAGTTCGGCTGGTCTTATTAACATCAATACGGCCAGCCTCGAGGTGCTGGTTTGCCTGCCCGGAATAGATCGTGACCTGGCCCAGAAAATTATTTCGTATCGCCAGTCGTCCGGGTTTTTCGCCAACCCGGCCGAGTTGCTCAAAGTGGACGGCATGACGCGGGATGTCTTCAAGCAAGTGGTGCCATTGGTCACCGCACGTTCGGAGACGTTCCGGATTCTAGCCGAGGGGCGCGTGAAATCCACGGGTGTCCGCCAGCGGGTTCAAGTCATCGTGCGCGTCAACCGCGATGGCGTGAAAACCCTGTCGTATCGTGAGGATGACTTATGAGTGAATTTTTCAATCCACCGCCCGTCTTCATTGAGATTACCCCGGCTTTGCTGCGAGCCTTGCGCGAGAACGACGGCATTGAATTGCCACTTGAACGGTCAGTGGATGGAAAGCTGACTTCTGTCTGTCGGAACAAAACAGTCGTTGCCCTGCAACATTTTGTGGGGCGCAAAAGCTGGCACCTGAACAGGACGGCACTTTGCGGAATCAGCGCGCATGGAGTAACGCTGAGGAAAATCGCTCTGCCGTTGGCCGCGGGTGATGAATTTGAGCGGGTCTTGCGGCTTCAAATCGAAAGTGAATTTCCGCTTTCCCCGGCCGAAATGGCCTGGGGTTGGCGTGAGGTTTCACGTGATTCGGCCAAACTTGAGGTCGTGGTCGTGGCGGTTCGCCGGGCAACGATTGAAGACTACGATGGATTGCTATCGGCGGCAGGTTTGAACACTGAGTTCACCCTGGCGGCCTTCGCGCGGAATTTGCTATGCCCCACGCCCAATGGCTCGCAAGCGGTTTTGGAAATCGGTCGCAATTATTCCGAACTGGTTACCTTTGAAAGTGGCGTTCCAGTCGGCGTCAAGATCTTGCCTGCAGGTGGAAACATCGCTGATTTAATCTTGAAACAGGTCAGGCCGAATCCTACCTATGTTTCCGGAACCGCCTTGGCTGGAGTCTGGGAAAAACTATCCGCGCAGACTGATTCCCGTCGTCTGGAAATTTCCCCGGGCGACGGTATTTCGGCTGCAACGCTCGGACTGAAACATTCGGTCGTGGATAATCTATCCTTGTTGTGGTTGAGAACGAAATCCGGGCCGTCGCAAACGAAATTCGACTTTTCACAGTTTGATTTCTCGCCGGCGGAAACCCGTCGCTGGCTCATGCGCGGAGCGGCGCTCCTGGTGCTTCTGTTGGTGTTTCCTTTTGCCGAGTCCTTGCTGTTTAAACCGTTGCTCGCGCGTAAACTCGACGCACTCAAAAGCGAACGGCAAAAATTTGTGTCTGTCGTTGAGCCGGAAATGCGGTTTTTGCAGTCATTGAAACAGAGCCAGCCACCATATCTCGATACGATTTATATTTTCTCCAGGGCCGCACCTCCAGGCATGCATTTGGATTCGATCAGCATCAATCAACAGGGGAACATCACGGTAAAGGCGACACTGCAAAACCCGCAACAGGTGATGGATTTTCGCTCCAGTCTCATCGACTCGGGATTTTTTGCGAACATCACCGTCGAGGAACAGTCGCCTGTCCCGAACCAGCCGAAAGTGGGTGTGCGCATGACTGCGCAGTGGAAAGCTGCCGCTGCTCGCGCTGCGTTGAACATTGGGCCGCCGCCGGACGAAACCGGCAAAACCAATGTTGTCGGTACGGCCGCAGCACAGGCGGGAAGCGCCCGAACTCCCCAATCCTGATTTTATGCGCGCACTGAGCCCCAGCGAAAAGCGAACGGTCCGCTATGCGAGCATCGGCATTGCGATTTATCTCGTGTTGTTCGCCGGCGTTAAGATTCTGAAATTTTTTGCGCACCAACGATCTGATTATCTGCAGATGGTGGCCGAGGCGCGGCAGTTGAAAACTGACACGGGTTTGGAGGCGGACAAGGCGGCCATCGTGAAGAAATTGATGGACGATTTTCATCTCGACCCGGCGACGCTCTCAACCAATTCCGCTGTGGCTGGTGCCAGTGCCGCGATTCAAAGAGCGGCGATGAATGGTGGAGTCGGTTTTGCTACCATCCACGAATCCCCGGGGCGCGCCTCTGACAGAGAGCTGGCCACCATTCAACTGGAAGGTTCGGGGCAAGTCGCTGCCGTGGTATCCTTTCTTCATCGTTTACCGCTGTTGGGTTATCCCTTGGTCATTGACTCATTACAAATTACAGCGGACCCGATGCAGCCGGGGGTGATCAAATTGAATCTGACCGTCATCGTGTTGGACTTTGAGCAATGGAAAAAGGCGGAGGTGACCCATGCGTGACCGCACCGAACAAATCCTGCGGGTTGCCTGCTTGATCCTGGCAACGCTGGTTCTGGCGCAACTGATTCGCACTGGTTTCCATGTCAGCCCGTTTTTTGGAGTGAGAATTCCAGCCATCCCGATATTGGAAACAAACACGGTCTCCGGTTCGAGTCAAACTCCGCCTACCCAAGCGCCCACGGTGGTTGCACCGTCGACTAATGTCTCGAATAGCTCGACAAATGTTCCACTGGCGGGGCAAGCCGCCAAAATTAGATCCGACATTTCCACCAACGTCGCAACTAATCTGGCCGCCATTAAGATCAACAAGAGCAATCTTGTGCCCACAAACGTCGCCGCGTTCGCCCGAACGAATTTTCCCGGGACGAATCTTGACCACGATTTGGCCATTAGCACTAACCCGCCGCCAAAAGTGGCCCACAGACCATCGTCGCCCATGATGATGCCGGGAGGAATGGGTTTTGGCGGCATGCCGGGCATGCCGGGAAGCCAACCCGCATTGCCGCCCGAGGTTCAGGCCCGGGTGGACAAGATCATAAACAGCGAGATCTTTGCCCCGATCATGCATCCACTACCTATGGGGCTCATGGGCATCGCGGGTGACACCGCCTTCTTGCGAGCCGACAACGGACAGACCGGGTTGGTCAAGGTAGGCGATTCGCTTGGCGACGTTAAGTTATTGGCGATTGGTATCAATCGCGTCCTAGTGGAACAAGGCGGCCAGAAAAAGGAACTGACCATTTTTGACGGCTACGGCAGTGATAGTTTGCTTTCTCAAACAGACAAATCCTCAAAATGAAAACGATCAATCTCAGATACAGACCGGCTATGCCGGTGGCGATGTTGCGGCGAATCATATTGGCCGCAATCTTGTTTGGCACCGTGTTGCCGCTGACTGCCCAGGTGCGGATTATGTCGCAACATTTTCCACCGGGATTCGTTCCGCCTGGCGGAGGCATGCCTGCGCCGGCCCCTGACAATGGTGGTGCCGGACCAAAGAATTCCAGCGGCGGTCCGTGGATTCCATCAGAACCATTGAATTCGACCAATTCAAGTGGCACCAATGCGAATGACGGTATTCAATTGAGCTTTCAAGGAGCGAGCGTGGACATGGTGGCGCAGTGGCTGTCGCAAACGACAGGCAAGACGGTCATTAAACACCCGCAGGTGCAATGTCAGTTGACCATCATGAGCGTCAAGAAAGTACCGGTGCGCCAGGCAATCAACATGATTTATCGGGCTCTCGCCATGCAAGGCTGCTCGGCGGTCGAGCTCGCTGATTCCATCCTCCTGGTGCCACAAGGCCAGGAGCCAAAAATGAGCCCCGAGGTGGTTACCGGTTCAACCACCAATCTGCCGGCCGGCCGGCAATTGCTCGTGAAGGTGTTCACCCTCAATCATATTCAGGCAGCAGACGCCAAGGATCGTATCCAGACTGCGTTGTCGGACAAGGGATCCGTGGATGTGGACGAGCGCGCCAACGAAATCATCGTTACAGATTTTAATGATAATTTACGTGTCGTCGGGGATTTGATTGATGCCCTGGACAACGACCACTCGGAGGATGTGGCGGTGCGAATCATTCCTCTAAAACACATCGCGGCTGATGAACTTGCCAAGGAAATGGCGCCGATCTACGAAAAAATGGGCGGCAAAGCTGGCAACAAATCCACTGTGGATGTTGCCGCCGATGACCGTTCCAACTCATTGATCATACTTTCCAGCCTGGCGGATTTCGGCGGGATTGAGAAGCTTGTGTCGTCTCTGGATACCGAGAACGCCCAGGAGGAAACCACGAAGACATTCATCCTCCAAAATGCCGACGCCCAGGATGTCGCCAAGCAATTACAGGACTTGAGCGACAATCAAAATTCGTCCGGGTCGCGCTATACCTACTATTTTTCACCTCCGCCCGAGAGCAATGGGAAAAAGCTGAGTGTGGTCGCCGATCGCCGTCGCAACGCCATCGTTGTCCAGGCTCCGCCTGCACAAATGGATAGCCTGGAAGAAATGATTAAGGAATTGGACGCACCTGTTTCTGACGACAGCCTGGCGCCCGAAATCGTGCCGCTCAAATATGTTAGCGCCACTGACATCGAAGATGTTCTGAACGAACTGTTCCTCAAAAAGACGCAGCAGCGCAATTACTGGGACTTTTTTGATGAGGACTCCGATAATACGACGGAGGACCACGACGTCGGCCGGCTCTATGGCAAGGTCCGCATCACCAGCGAGCCCTATTCAAACGCGATTATCATTACGTCGAACTCAAAGGAAAATCTCGCGGTCATCGAGAACGTCTTGAAACAATTGGACCAGCCGTCCCAGGCGGGTGAAAGCACGTTGCGCATCGGGTTGAAATACGCAAAAGCGGACACCGTCGCGGACAGCCTGAACATTTTGTTCGCCAAAAATGGATCGCCGGCGCTGCATTCAGTGGCACAACCAAACCAAAACAACAACCAGCAGGCCCAACCACCACAATCCACTCAGAACGGCAGCATGGACGACACGAGTTTCAACCTGACACAAGAGGCTAAAGGGGACAATTATTACCCGTGGATTGGCGGCCAGCCGGATGCCACGAGTTCGTCTGGCGGCAAGAGCTCCTCAGGGACGGTTAGCGATCTGGTGGGTCGCGTCCGTTGCGTATCTGATCAACGCGGCAATGCCTTGCTCATTTCCGCGAATGTTCATTTTTTTCCACAGATTCTGCAGCTGATCCAGAATGTGGATGCGCCTTCGGACAAGGTGACCATTGAAGCGCGCATCGTTCAGGTTTCCAGTGATTATCTGGACAAGCTGGGTGTGCGCTGGTCGCCCAACGGCAGCACGGTTTTTTCGGGGGAAGATTACGATGATTCGCTGCTGG
The DNA here is from genome assembly GCA_050008355.1 of Verrucomicrobiota bacterium. Classification (GTDB taxonomy): domain Bacteria; phylum Verrucomicrobiota; class Verrucomicrobiia; order Limisphaerales; family UBA11358; genus UBA11358. The sequence continues at coordinate 10,984 of JBEKMT010000012.1, read as the reverse complement.
CCAGTGCCGCTGGCAATTACCAGCAAGGATTTGGCGGAACCACCCTCGCCAATAACCCCGGGAGCAGTTCCGTTGGCACGGTGATCCAAACCCTGGCCAGCCTCCGCTCCGGCATGATCAGCAGCACGCTCAACATTGATTACCTCGTCCAGTTTTTACGGGAGAACACGGATGCCACGGTATTAGGGGAACCGTCCATCACGATTGATGACAATGAAATGGGAAAACTCTTTGTCGGGCAGGAGGTTCCGGTGCCGGAAAACACCCAGGTTTCCTCCGTCGGCTCCCAGAATACCAGCATCACTTACAAGGATGTGGGGGTTACTCTGGAAGTCACCCCCCACATTAATAGCGACGGCGATGTGCAATTGAAAATTCATGCGGAATCTTCCACCGTGGATTCCAGCGGCACCGTATTGGGCGGTGACGTTTTCGACACCGATAATTTCCGCACCGAAGCCACGGCCAAAAGCGACCAGACCTTGTTGCTCGGTGGCATCATCCAAAAGCAATATTCCAATGTCGTCCGCAAATTCCCGGTATTGGGCGACGTTCCCGGTTTGGGCTGGGCGTTTAAAAAGAAGGACAAAACCATGCAGGAAGTGGAGCTCATGGTTTTCCTTCGCCCGGTGGTGATTCAAACGGCAAAAGATTCCGAAGAACTCCAGGAGGAATTCAAAAAGGAAACTCCGCTGTTGCAAAAGTGGCAGTCAGAACAAAACTCCAAATCAAACGATAACTGAATCGCCGCGGACCTGAAGACCCCGCGGATGTTGTTTAGAAAGCAGCGAGCGCCCGGTCCAATCGTGCCAGTGATTTGTCTTTCCCCAAGACTTCGAGCAAGTGGTACAAACTGGGGCCAGAAGGGTTGCCCGTGACCGACAGGCGGCAGGGGTGTACTAAAACACCGACCTTGACGCCTAATTCAGTCGCTGTGGCTTTGAGCGCCGCCTCAACGCTTGCGGCATCGAATTTCTCCAGCTTCGCGTAGGTGTCCCGAAGTTTTTGCAGGCGCGGTTTGTTTTCAGGGACGAAATCCTTTTTTGCGCCTTCGGGATGGTAATCAAATCCGTCCCGGAAATAAAAGCCGGCATAAGCGGGCAGCTCACTGAAGAGTTTGAATTTACCTTTGCAGGTGTCGAGCGCGGTTTTGACATAGGGCAGGGGAAACGCGTTGGTGTCAATGCCATCCTTGGAAAGGGCGTGCACGGCGAGCTCGTAAAAGCGATCGCTGGGCAGTTCGCGCGCATATTCCCCTTGCAACCAAAGGAGTTTTTCGTAATCGAAACGCGCATTGTGCCGGAGAATCTGCGGTAGGTCGAAGCGTTCGATGACCTCAGCTCGGGCCAGTTTTTCTCGATTGTCCTTGGGCGACCAGCCGAGCAGGCAAAGGTAATTGATGACTGCCTCGGGCAAAAAACCGTCATCAAGGTAGCTCGTGAGCGAAGCACCCTTGTCGCGCTTGCTCATCTTGGAGCCGTCACCGTTCAGAATCAGCGGGATGTGAGCATAATGCGGTGGTTTGACGCCAAAGGCCTTGAAGAGCGCGATGTGTTTGGCGGTATTGGTCAGGTGATCTTCGCCACGGATGACATGCGTAATATCCATCTCCAAATCATCAATGACGTTGACGAGATGAAATACCGGCTGGCCATCCGAGCGCTGGATGACGAAATCGGGATCAATTTCCTCACGGTCGGTGAGGGGACGCAACACGTCGCCCACCACCAGATCGGGAATCGTGATCGGCTCGCGTGTCATCTTGAACTTGATTGCACCTTCGTGTTCATAGGCGAGACCCCGGGTCAGCAGGGCTTCGACTCGGCGCTGATAGTTTTCCTTGCGCTGGCTCTGGAAATACGGGCCGCAATCACCTTTGCTCGCGCCCGTGGCGTCGCCGGTAAGCGGACCCTCGTCCCAATCGAGGCCAAGCCAGCGGAGCCCGTTGAGGATCACATCCACCGCTTCCTGGGAGTTGCGCGCAGCATCCGTGTCTTCGATGCGGAGGATGAAGGTGCCGCCGGTATGACGGGCGTAAAGCCAGTTGAACAAGGCAGTACGGGCGCCACCGATATGCAGGTAACCGGTGGGTGAAGGAGCAAAACGGACGCGAGGTTTCATTAATTTTTTGTTACCCATAGCTGACCACAAATTCCCATGGATGAAAAACAAAAAGAGCGCTCCGATGCTTCGGAGCGCCCGTGTGGAAAAGAATAAATTACTTGGTGCCGAGGATGGCGTCTTTCGCGGCTTTGGCGACGCGGAATTTCACCACGCGCTTGGCCTTGATCTGGATTTGTTCACCGGTCTTGGGGTTGCGGCCGATACGGGCAGCGCGGTTCTTCAACACGAGCTTGCCGATGCCCGGCAACGTAAAGGTATCTTTCGCGTGTTTATAAGCGAGCGAGGCGATATAATCGAGGATCTCTACGGCTTGTTTCTTCGAAAGACCGTTCTTCTCGGCGACGAGCGCAGCAATTTGTGCTTTGGAGAGTGCTTTGGCCATATATTTGTTCTCTTAGGTTGTTGGTTGTTATTTGTTTGTTTAGTCCGAAAAATCAACAGACTTGCAACGAATTAAAATCCAATGCGCGTTGCGTGCAAGCGAAAAAATCAAAAAAAACAAAGTTTTTCTAGGGGTCACTCGTGTGGGGCTTGACTTCGCAAGGCGATTTCCGACCATGTGCCTGTGCCGTTGTTCAGCATCCAAAACGAGTTTCGTTACGACATCGTCCGCAAGATTTTTGAGGGCGGTATGGGGATCGTCTATGAAGCTGAACAGCATGGTGCGCGCGATTTCGTCAAGCGGGTGGCAATCAAGATCATCCGGCCCAATTACGCGAGCCAGAAAATGTTCATCGAAAATTTCATCGGTGAGGCAAAGCTCGTCGCCGACTTGATCCACACCAACATTGTTCAAACGTATCATTTGGGCGAGGCGAACGGGGTTTGCTTCATAGCGATGGAGCTGATCCGCGGGGTGAACCTCGAACAGTTTTCCAACCAGCTCGGTGAGAAGCGCGGAGACCTTCCGAAGGAATTGGCGGTGTTCATCACCAGCCGTGTCGCCCGTGGACTGGCTTACGCGCATGCCAAGACGGACAAAGATAGCAAACCATTAGGCATCGTTCACCGTGACGTCAGTTTCAAAAACATCATGATCGCCTTCGAAGGCGACGTGAAGCTCACGGATTTCGGCATCGCCAAGGCCCGCGGGTTTCTCACTGACCAGGAAGGCGAAGTGGTTGCCGGCAAGCCCGATTACATGAGCCCCGAGCAGGCGGATTTTCAAGTGACCGATAAAAGGTCCGATATTTTCTCCGCCGGTGTGGTGCTGGCTCATTTGCTGCTCGGACGGAATTTATTCAAAGGGGCGACCGCCGAGGAATCCCGCTCCCGGATCCTGAACCAGCCCATCCCGGATTTTCGGGCGCTCGACCCGCGCATCGACAATAAGTTGAACGACATCTTGCATCACTGCCTCGCACATGACCCGGACCGCCGTTATGCCACCGCCGATCAGTTGATGTACGAACTCGAGTATTACATTTATCATGACGGCTATGGCCCGACCAACGAGACGCTGGGCAAATTCATCCGCGAATTATTCGGACAGGATGCGGGCAAACCTTTGCCCACGGATGCACAATTGAAGGCTATTCTGCTCTCGCAATCAGCCCGCCCGCGGGGATAAATTTTCCATGAAATCCGGTGCTTCATCCGAAATCAAACTCGGTCTCGTCCAGACTCACGCATCCTCCGATGCCGACGCTAACCTGAAACGGACGGTCTCTCTTATCGAACGGGCTGCGAAGGGCGGCGCGCAGATCATCTGCACACAGGAACTGTTCCGGTCACAATATTTTTGCCAGAGCGAGGCCCACCAGAACTTCCAGCTTGCGGAAAAAATCCCCGGGCCGAGCACTGATGCTTTCCTCAAGCTGGCAAAAAAATTCAAGGTCGTCATTATCGCCTCGCTTTTCGAAAAGCGGGCCTCCGGAGTTTATCACAACACGGCCGCCATCATTGACGCGGACGGTTCGCTGCTGGGCATATATCGCAAGATGCACATTCCCGACGACCCGTTATTTTACGAAAAATTCTATTTTACGCCCGGCGATCTCGGTTTCAAGGCCTGGCAGACCAAATATGCGAAGATCGGTGTGCTGATATGCTGGGATCAGTGGTATCCGGAAGCCGCGCGTTTGACTGCCATGCAGGGCGCGGAGATCCTTTTTTATCCGACGGCCATCGGCTGGCATCCCGGAGAAAAGAAAAAATACGGCATCAAACAGCACGGTGCCTGGGAGACCATTCAGCGCGCACATGCCGTGGCCAACGGCTGTTATGTCGCCGTGGCGAATCGCATCGGCTTGGAGGTTCTCGATGGTGTCGGCGGCGATGGCATAGAATTCTGGGGACAAAGTTTTATCGCCGGGACATCGGGTGAAATCATCGCCAAGGCCGGTTCCGACAGGGAAGAGGTTTTGATCGCGCCGGTCGACCTGGCCCATGTGGACGCCACCCGCACCCACTGGCCGTTCCTGCGTGACCGCCGGATTGATGCCTACGGAGATTTGACCAAACGCCTGTCGGATTAAGATGAACTTCACTTTGCTGAAGCGTTATATTCCTCTCGCGGTTTGGGTTGTCGCAGTTCTCACCATCGTCCTGATTCCATTCAAAATCATCGGTCTCGGCTTTTTGCCGATGGACGACGCGTTGCGCCACGCAGCCAAGACTGTTTCCGGAAAAAGCTGGCAGGAAATACTCGTAATGCGCGGCGATTTCGCCATCGATCCCAGCCCTGGCTGGCAGAAGATCTTGGAATGGGTCAATCATGCGTCCTGGGTTCAAAACTGGCAGGACGGCCCGGCTGAAGCGCTCGTGATATTTTCGGTCGTGAGCCTGATGCTGCTGGTGACATTGTGTGCGCTGCCTTGGCTGCGACGCCCCGAAGCCTGGTTGGGCGCTTTGCTGGCTGCAGCCGTGTTTGCTCCAGCCTGCACCACGCGTTTGATGCGCGGACGCCCTTACATTCTGACCGACTTCGTCGTCATGACAATTTTGCTGCTGTGGTCGCGTCGGACCGAACCCGATCAAAAGGATTGTCCCCGCTGGGTGGCATTGGTTTTCACACCCTTGCTTGTCGCGGCTTCGGCCTGGATTCATGGTTCATGGTATATGCTCGTGTTGCCGGGGGCAGCGATTCTATTTGCCGGTTGCTGGCGTTCGGCCATCGTGTACGGCATCTGCTGGCTTGCCGGCAGTTTCCTGGGTTGCGCATTGACCGGTCATCCATGGGAATTCCTGGCCCAATCCATACGCCACATGTTCGGCGTGTTTGGCAATTCGGTGGTAAATCGCCAGCTCGAGCCCGAGTTTTACCCGTCCGACGGCGAAACGTCAGCGGTACTACTGGTAATCGCCATGTTGTTGTGGCGTGGCTTTGCAAACAAATGCAATCCCTGCAAACTCTGCAATCCGATCTTCGTAATGATGGTTTTGGGGTGGGTACTCGGTTTGAAAATGCGCCGGTTCTGGTGGGACTACGGAGTACCGGCATTCGTGCTGTGGGTCGCGTTTGAGTTGCAGGATCAACTCGAGGGCCGCATCTCCATTGATTCCGTCAAACGTTTCCTTTTGACGATTGCTCTGGCCGCCGGAGCCTTTTTCGGCTTTACCAGCGACCGCGACGGTCGCTGGACAGAAAACCTGACCACCGGGTTTTTGACGGCCGACAATCCCGCGCTCGCCGGCTGGCTGCCTGATCCCGGTGGCATCATTTACAATTCCGACATGGACGTGTTTTTCCAAACCTTTTACAAAAACCCCACAGCTCCATGGCATTATGCGCTGGGCTTTGAACCTGGCCTGATGCTGCCGGAAAATCTCTCCGTGTTGCGCAAAGCTCAATGGAATTTCGGCGATTCCCGCGCTTACCAACCATGGGTTGAAAAAATGCGTCCCGCAGACCGCTTGATCATTCACGCAACCGGTGGTGCACGACCAAACCTGCCGGAGCTGGAATGGAACTACGCCGCCACGGAAATCTGGATTGGACGGTTGCCGCGGCCGGGAAATAATCCTCCTGGCTCATCAACCAAATAGTTTTCGATGTCAGAGCCGAATCATTTAGTCTGGATCACCGGCGCCAACGGGCTCATCGGGAATTATCTCCGGCAAACCGGAGCCCGTTTTGCTCCGCTCTGGCGGGTGCGAACACTGGCCCGCACTGATTTTGACCTGCTTGATTTTGCAAGGCTGGAACGTGAATTTAAAGAAGACCGCCCGGAACTCGTTATCCACTGCGCCGCGATAACCGCGGTTGCCGAAGCACAGAAAAACCCCGCCCTTGCTTGGCAAGTGAATTGTGACCTCACAAAACTCCTGGCCGGATTGGCTTCGGAGAACCAATTTGTCTTCTTTTCCACGGATCTGGTGTTTGATGGCCGAAAAGGAAATTACCTGGAGACCGACGAGGTGAATCCGCTCACCCATTACGGCGAAACCAAGGTCGCCGCTGAAAAAATTGTGCTTCGAAATCCGCGCCACCTCGTCGTACGTACTTCCATCAACGGCGGCATTTCCGCTTCCGGCAACCGTGCGTTCAATGAACAATTGCATGTTGCCTTGCTGTCGTCAGGGCAGGGGGTGACCCTGTTCACGGACGAGTTCCGTTGCCCGATTCCGGCCGTCGAAACAGCCCGGGCCATATGGGAACTGGCGCAAAAAAAATGTACAGGACTCTATCACGTTGCGGGCGCGGAAAAATTATCGCGCTGGCAAATCGGCCAGCTGCTTGTCCGTCGCTGGCCGGAAGTAAACAAAAAAATTCAGTCCGGCTCGGCCAGGGATTTCGCCGGCCCGCCGCGCGCTCTGGACACGTCGCTCGACATTGCGAAAAGTCAGAAAGCGCTATCGAACCCGCTGCCCGGCCTGACAGCGTGGCTGGCGGCCAATCCGAACGAACCGTTTTGAAAACTCCCGGTGCCAGATTTCAACAGGCCAGGGTGCCGCGAGCTTTCTTTATTGCGTTTCGATTTCTAAAACCGTGATTGAATAAGGTGGAAACGAGCGCGTGAACTGCGTACCTAGCCCTTCGGCCTCTTCCGTTACCGGTGCAATCTTCGCCGGTTCGGAAATGGTGTTCGTGTCGTGCGGGTCGTCTGCTTTCAAAATGATGGCCAGACCTTTATTCTTAACCGACGACACGCCTGTGATCTCAATGTTCAGCACCTGTGGCGTACCGAGGCGATTGACAACTTTTAGATAGATCTTGCCTGAGTTGCTGTCCCGGGTGGCGTCATAAAACAAAGTCGGCACTTGTTGAGCCGGCGGTCGCGGCTGTTCAACGCCGTTTCGTCTTCTGGTCCGCGGTTGCCAAGTATAGGTGGGAACGTCCCGCGCTTCAGCGGCCAGCACTTCGTCGCCGTGATGGGTGCTGAACATTTTCTGCGCGTAATAGGACGGCGAGCCATAGCTGCGCAGCGCGTCATAACCGATAAGGTCACTGCGCCATTGCATCGAACCACCCCTGGCCAGATCGCTGACGTTCACGAATAGCGGGGCATAGCTGGACATCAGCACGATGTCGGAATTTCGTTCCATGCCGGTCATCCACGCCGCATCGCCGAGTGCGCCGGCCATGTTGGGCGTGGGCGAGCCAACAAGCGTGGCCCATTCGCCCACGAACACCTTGGTTTTGTTCGTCCGCGAATACTTGTCGTAATCATGCGCGTGCGCTTCCATTTCTTCCTGCGTTCGGTAGTAATGTTCATCAATCAAGTCCGGTGTGACCGATTTTACCCGCGCCGTGGCGATAATTTCCAGTTGGGGATATTTTGCTTTAATAGCGTTAAAGAACTGGGCAAACCGTCCGTCATAACTGCCGGACCCATCGAACTCATCCTCATTGCCGACTTCGATGTAACGCAAAGTAAAGGGCTTTGGATGACCGTCACGCGCACGCAGCGCACCCCAAGTACTGTTGGTATCACCGGCGACATATTCAATCTCGTCCAAGGCATCTTGGACATAAGGCTCCAGGTCGGGGCCGGGTTTGATATAGTCATGTTTCAAAGTGTAGCCCGCGAAAACCGCCAGCAATGGTTCCATGTTTAAATCCTCGCACCAGCGCATGTACTCCATCAGACCGAAGCCATCCGTCGACCAGTAACCCCAGGGACTCTCGTGACCAGGACGTTGTGCAATATCTCCAATCGTTTTCTTCCAATTGAAACGGCTGTCTATGGAATTGCCTTCCAGATAATTTCCTCCGGGTAGTCTTAGGAACTTCGGTTGCATGTCGGCCAGTAATTGCATCAGATCCGGGCGGTTGCCGTTTGGCTGGCTGTCAAACGTTGGCGGAAACAATGAGACTTGCTGAAACCAGATTTTTCCCGGCGACGCGGTCGTGATCTCGAAAATATTGTCTTTTGACGTTTTCAAATCGCCGGTGGTCAAATCCGCTTCGAATTTTTTCCAATCACCGGTAAGACCGGAAACAGCCGCGCTGGCAAGAATGCTTTTGCCGTCGGCACCTGCAAGAATGGCTGTCAGCGTGCCGGAGAAATTGTCGGAAGCCTTGGCATAAAAAGATAAATGATATGTCGTATTGGGTCGAACAGCGATTCCCCAATAACCACCGTTCGCAACGCCTGCGGGGGAATCGGCGGTCGCCGCCACCGCGTTCAACTGTAGGCTCACGTCCAACGCGTCGTTGAGCGGCATCGACCTGTCGAGCGCAATGGTTCCGTCGCCAACCGCGTCCCAAAAAACCGCGTTTGTCGGGTCGGCTTTGAAACTGCGGTTCCGGATGAGTTCGCCGTACAGCCCACCTTCATACGAAAAATTGATCTCTTCGGTCATCAGCCCATAAAGCATGGGGCTGACTTTGGCCGCGACCTGGCCTGCCTCAATATGCAGGGTCGGGGCCGGGGCATCCGTCTGCGCCTGCAGCAACGTTGGTGACGCTACGGCAACAATGAGCAGCGAAACGAACAGCTGCTCAGACAATCGTCTCCCCGCGGGCGATTTAATTAGGTTCATTAATTAATTGATGAACCTAATTTCGGCAAAAGTCCATACCCATTTTCGCGATGGCACGAAAAGAAAAACTTTGTTCCTGCAGGTGTTCGTTGTTTATTTCCGGCCATGGATTCGCCGACCCATGTGCCCAGCCAGAAATATCGCGGACGCCTCGCGCCTTCGCCAACAGGTTTATTGCATGTTGGTCACGCGAAGACGTTTTGGACCGCGCAGGAGCGGGTGCGACGGGACGGCGGCGAGTTGATCCTGCGCAACGAGGATCTGGATCAGGTACGTTGCCGAAAAGAATTTGTTTCCGCCATGGTGGAGGATTTGCGCTGGTTTGGCTTTAACTGGAGCGAAGGGCCCGACGTCGGTGGCCGATTTGCGCCTTATAGCCAAAGTGAGCGAATGCCTTTCTATTGCGAGGCCTTGGAAAAACTTCAGGCGGACGGTTACCTCTATCCCTGCACCTGTTCCCGCAGAGACGTCCAATCAGCGGTCACCGCGCCACACGTCGGGGACGAAGAGCCGATTTATCCGGGCAGATGCCGTGGCAAGCGCCTATCTGAAATTGCCGGCAAAATATTCAGTTGGCGTTTTCGTGTGCCTGAGGGCGAAGCGATTTCCTTTACCGACGAAAATGTCGGGGAACAGAGGTTCGTTGCGGGAAGGGATTTTGGCGATTTCGTGGTTTGGCGGCCTGACGGGGTGCCGGCCTATCAACTTGCGTGCGTGGTGGATGATGTCGCGATGCAAATCACCGAAGTAGTGCGCGGAGCCGACCTGTTAGTCAGCACGGCGCGCCAGATTCTGATCTATCGCGCCTTGGGCCGTATGCCGCCGCTGTTTTTTCATTGCGAATTAGTGAAGGATCAGCGTGGTCGCCGCCTGGCAAAACGGCATGACAGCCTGAGTTTGCGCAAACTTCGAGCCCACGGCATGACTCCCGACACCTTGCGGAAAAACTGGTGAAAAATCCGTGGTAAACCTGTCATTAGGCGCATTTTAGACACTCGGAAAAAAAATCAGAAATTCCTTGTGAAATATTTCACGATGAGGCAATCTTTACTTTCTCAAACTCACAATCGGTTTGTTTAATTAAGCAATTGGTGTCGGTTGAAGCGATTTATTTAGAAGTTTTTGAAGTGAAGCAATTCTGCAAAATATTTTTGGTCGTTGCTTTTTTTACCGCGATTTTGGCGGTTCATCTGCACGCGCAACCGGCTGCCAATGTGGCGTCGACGACTGGCATCGCGACGACGGCGCCCTCGGCTGAAGAACAGGTGCCTTCTGCAGCGCCGGCGGTTTTCCATGTCTTGGGTTTGCCGGTGACGAACTCAATGATCTGCACCTGGATCGTAGCGGCATTTATACTGATTGTCGTCCGCGTTGGCACCTGGAACAACATCAAGGAAATTCCATCAGGATTGCAAAACGTGATCGAAGCGCTAGTCGAAGGCTGGGATGGTTTGATTGGCGATATTTTGGATAAGCGAGTCACGCGCTGGGTTTTTCCATTCGCAACGACTTTCTTCATCTTTATCTTGATTTCGAATCTGACGGATCTTATTCCCGGTGTGGGCAGCATTGGTCTTTTTCATAACGGGGAATTCGAGCCACTGTTTCGTCCACCCACCACGGACGCAAATCTCACCGTTGCCATGGCGGGTATTTTTTTGGTAATGAGCCTTTATTGGGCGGTGCGCTTTAATGGGGTCTGGGGATTGGTCAAACATATCTTCGGGGTGAAGATGGAGACCAACAAATTCGCGTATCCGTTATTTTTTCTACTGTTCCTATTCATCGGTGTCATGGAACTGCTTTCGGTCGCGTTTGCTCGTCCAGTGGCGCTGGCGATGCGGCTTTACGGCAATGTTTTTGCCGGTGAAAGCATTTTGGATATGATTTTCCATGGCAAATCCCTGCTGTTATCGCTCGTCCTCTCCTCTTG
>JBEKMT010000119.1:0-16350 GCA_050008355.1 Verrucomicrobiota bacterium | reverse complement strand
CCACAAGCAGATCTTGTCTCGCGGTTACAATGGGGCAAGTGTGCGGCGCCAGGCGCACGCGTTCGCCGATGACATCGTGCAAACCATCGAAAACTTGAAAGTCATCGGCCAGACAAAGATTGCCTTCAAGGCCCAGCCAAATGGCATCGGGCCGGGTGAGATTTACGTCGCCGATTTTGATGGTCATAATGCGCAGCGCGTCACTTCGGATGGTGCCATTGTGGCCAAGCCCGCTTGGGTTCCCGGCCGGTTGGCCATTTACTACACCTCTTACGCGCGTGATAATCCGGACATCTTTTACCACAGTCTGAGCTCCGGTGAGCGTCGCGTCATCGCCGGTTACTCGGGGCTTAATACCAGTGCGGCAGTTTCGCCGGATGGCTCCAGGGTCGCCATGGTGTTAAGCAAATCCGGCAGCGACAATATCTGGGTTTGCAACGCGGACGGCTCCGGTCTGCAGCGGGTCACAAGGGGTGTTGAAGATTCTTCCCCTACCTGGTCACCGGATGGTCGATGGATTTGTTTTGCCACCAAAGTATCCGAACGACGTCATCTGGCCAAAGTTTCTGCTGATGGCGGCGAAGTGGAGATCGTGCGGACCACAGGTGCCCCGAATCCCACCGAACCGGACTGGTCACCGGATGGCAAGTGGATCGCCTTCACCTCGCAGGCGGGAGAATTCGATATTTGTGTGATGCCGGCGGATGGCAGCATCCCACCGACCGTGCTAGTTTCCGGCCAAAATCCCTCTTGGTCGCCCAATTCGCGGACCCTGATTTTCAATCATCGTGTGCCGGGTACCTATCGGCAAGTGCTGTCTGTGCTTGACGTTTTCACCAAACAATACAAGGATTGTGCCCGGGCGACTGGAAGCAATTCCCAGCCTGCTTGGGCGAGATAGCTTTTTAGCATTTTAGATTTCACCAACTCGCAACCAGATTTTAACCGAAACTACATATATGAAACTGAATAAATTGATTTTCCCGCTGGTCATTGCTCTCGCCGCCGTGCTCGCCAGTACCGGTTGTAAAAAGGGAATTACCAAAGTCACCCCGTTGCCGGGTGAACCGGCGCCAGTGGTTGGCACGCCCCCTGAAAATCCAAACACTTTGCCGTCGGCACCAACGTATACCCCTCCAGGTGGCCCTGAGATGACGACTCTGCCGGTCGGTGGTGGCGAAACCTCTACCAATTGGGATCCCGCTGATATGAATCAGGATCGCGCGGCCCTGGCGGCTTACACCGTTCATTTCAAATTCGATAGTGCGGTAGTACAAGACAGTGAACAGTCAAATGTTAGTTCGGTTGCCCAGGCGCTAAATGCCAACCCCAACGCGAAATTATTGATCGAGGGCAATTGTGATGAACGCGGCACGGAAGAATACAACCGTGCACTGGGCGAACGCCGTGCCTTGGCTTTGCGTGAAGCACTTTCTAAAATCAACGTGGATCCACAACGCGTCCGCACCATCAGCTACGGCAAGGACAAGCCGGTTGACCCAGGGCACGACGAAGCTGCTTGGGCAAAAAACCGCCGGGGTGATTTCGTTCTCTGTACTCCCAAACAATAATCGTAGTTGCCAGAAATGTTTGAAACTGAAGGCCGCGTGTGAACGCGGCCTTTTTTATTCTCTCGAAAGCGGGGCATATCGTCTTCCCCCTCGTCTTTCCCGCTTTGGATTTGGACGACAAGACAAATCTTCGGGCGAGCCTTGCCAATGGCTCCGGAGCGTGGGCTCGCTAACTGTGTTAAAAGCCTAATTTAAAATTACTTGGGTATCATTATAGCGATTTATGCCTGGCCATCATGCCGCGGCGGAACCGCAGCGAATTCACTCTTCTTGGAGATTGCAATTGGTGTTTCGCGCAGCTCCTACAACCATTCAGGCTGGGATTTTGTTCCTTTACTAAATTGCTTTAGAGGCGTAGCTTTGATAGGCGAAAGGTAAATTTATGAATGCATGCTTTGCAATTTTGGGATTGAGCGGGACGGAACTGATTATCGTGCTGGTCGCGATACTCGTGCTCTTTGGTGCCAAGCGGATTCCTGAATTTGCCAAGGGACTCGGAAAGGGCATCAATGAATTTAAAAAAGCTTCACGCGAAGTGACGGACTCGCTGGAAAATGAATCAGCTGCCGCCGCTGCTCCCAAAGCGCCCCCGGCCAATACCACCGCTCAAGTACCAGTTCCATCGAAACCCCCAGAGACCAAGGTCATTTGATTTCGGCGTCGGGTTTTTAACAATTTCTCATGGCCGATTCTTCTCGAGAACCGCGTCCTGATGATTTGGAGGAGGAGGAGGGCGGTCCGGTCAAAAGCTTTCTCGAACACCTCGAAGATTTCCGTTGGTTGCTCATCAAGAGCGGCGGTGCGTTGCTAGTTTGCCTCATTGTCTGCCTTTATGCGGTGCCGCAGATCGTCTGGGTTTTAAAATGGCCGCTGTCGCGCGCGGCACTCGTCCGCGTGCATGATGAACACAAGACCCTGGTTTGCCTGGGCACCAACACTGTTGCCACGCTGGAGTTGACGACGAATCGTATCGGTGGTCTGGACCTCGGCACGAACTGGTTCACGGTGTTGCACATCGAACCGGTCACGGTAGGCAGCAACATCCTACTCTCCGTCCGGGTGGAAACCAATCCGGCTTCGACCACGCTGCTCAGTTCGGCCACTGACTTGATTTATCTCGACCCGTCCGCACCTTTTTTTTCCTCGATGCAACTGGGGTTTTACGGTGGAATTCTGATGGCTTCACCCGTCATCTCCTTTTTCCTGGCCCAATTCCTTTTGCCGGCCTTGAAAGTTAAGGAAAAGAAATATGTTCTGCGCGCTGCATTCATCGGGGCTGGGCTATTTTTTGCCGGGGTGGCATTCTGCTACTTTTTTGTGCTGGCCCGGGCCTTGAAATTCGCCGTGTGGTGGGCGATTTGGATGGGTGTGAAAGTTCCCGAATGGCGCGCCGAAACCTATTTCAGTTTTGTCACCAAATTTTTGCTCGGCATGGGCTTGGGTTTTGAATTGCCGGTTGTCCTGCTGGCCTTGGTGAAGATCGGCATCCTGGATTACCGGAAACTTACCGCGTTGCGCCGGTACATGATCGTCATCAACCTCGTCCTCGGGGCCCTGTTGACCACGCCGGAGCCGTTCACCCAGGTCGTCATGGCGATCGTCCTCCAACTGCTCTTTGAGATTAGCGTTTGGGTCGCATGGTATTGGGAATGGCGTGATCGAAAACGGGCTTTACAAGCCGGAGATTCGGCGTAGATTCAAAACACCAACTGAAACTTGAAAAATAGTATGCGCAAAATAATTTTTCCAATGCTGGCCGTTACGGCGGCGCTCTTCATCGCCGGTTGTGCAAATCCTGAACAGAAATTAGGTCGCGGCTTGGACAATACTTACGAGGTTGTCCGCCTCGGTGAGATGCGTCGCACCATTGAACAGACCGCCATCATCGATTCGCCAGGCGAAGGTTATACCACCGGGGTTATTCGCGGTTTTGACCGCTCCATGGCGCGCACTGGCATCGGCCTGTACGAAATTGTCACCTTCCCGTTCCCGCCTTACCACCCGGTGGCGACCAAATACCTTTCTGCCAACCCGGTATATCCGGATAGCTACGCCCCAGGCCTGATTTCTGACCCGCTGTTCCGGACCGATACTTACAGCGGTTTTAGCGGCGGCGACATCGCACCCTTCATTCCCGGCAGCCGGTTCAAGATCTTCGACAACTGAACGTGAGAATCTTTTCGCAAACCGCGCCAACAATTTTCCGTTGGCGCGTTTTGCTTTTCTAATTTTGATTTTAAATGTCCATCCACCTGAAATCGCCCTGCAAAGTAAACCTGCTGCTCAACATCCTTGGCAAACGTGCCGATGGCTTTCACGAGCTGGAAACCGTCATGCAGCCCGTCAACTTTTGTGACGAACTCTTTTTTGAGCGCGGCGGCACGGAGGTCGAACTTTCCTGCAGCGAAATGAGCCTGCCGACCGATTCCCAAAACCTCGTACACCGCGCCGCTACCGCTTTTCTTGCGGCCGCCAACCTTGGCGACGGTGTTAAAATCCACCTCGAGAAAAAGATTCCGCTCGCGGCTGGACTCGGCGGAGGCAGCGGGAATGCGGCAACCACCCTGATTGGCTTGAACCAACTTTTCGGTTTGCCGCTTTCTGCCGCCAGACTGGGGGGGCTTGCCGCCGACCTTGGTTCAGATATCAATTTCTTTCTTCAGGATAAGCCGGCGCTCGCAACCGGCCGCGGAGAAAGGGTGGAATCGCTCGAGTATTTTCCCGCCTTGCGCGGCAAGGCATTCTTCCTGGTACATCCCGGATTTGGGATTTCGACGCCGTGGGCCTACCAGAATCTGGCCCGGTTTCCGCAGGCGTTGAATGGCCAAGAAGGCCGCGCGCGGGTTCTGATTGAAAGCCTTAAATCCGGGGATCTGCCGGCCGCTGCCACTGGCTTTTACAATTCGTTAGAAGCGCCTGCGTTCGACAAATTTCCCGTGCTGGCCCTGTACCAGGAATTCATGCGTCAGCATGGCGCCTTGGCCGCCTTGATGTCGGGCAGCGGTTCAACGACCTTCGCCATCTCAGAAAATGTTGCTGCCGCCGAAATTCTCGCCGAAAAATTTAAGTCGCGATTTGGCGACAACAGTTGGACCGCCGTGGTGGCTATTTGACGCGTTTCAGTCTCGCCAGGGCAAAATCGGCCATTTCCTTCGCCGCAGGAATTTTTAGAGCCAGTGCGGCCAGCCAGTAGAAGGCACCGGCGATCAGCGCCGGCACAAATACCGCGCCGAGTTTCAACCCGAGGTTTTGGTGCCCGAGTTTGGCTTCCCATAACCGCCAGCCTTCCCAGGCGATTAACCCGGCGACGAGGGTGATCAGCAGGAGCGGCAGCAGCGTCTTGCGCAACGGTTGCATGTCCAGCCGGACCAGTTTCTTCCGTAACGCAAAGGACAACAGCCCGACATTCACGACCGAAGTGACCGTGTTGGCGAGGCCGAGCCCGCCTTGCCTCAGCGGTTTAATCAACAGGGCCGCGATGACCAGATTCAAGGCGAGGCAAAAAAAGCTTATTTTCATTGGCGTTTTGGTGTCGCCGAGCGCAAAAAATGCGCGTGCCAGCACATTGACCGTTGAAAACGCGATCAATCCTGGCGCCAGGCATACCAGCGCGAACGCGGCTCGCTGGGTTGAAAGCGCGGTGAATTTGTCCCCATGTTCAAACAGTAGCCGGATGATTGGTTGCGCCAGGGATACCAGCAGGACCGCTGCGATCAAGTTGGCGAAAAGCAGCGAGCTGAGTCCTTGCCTCAGCGTGCTCCGGAACTCGGGATAATTTTTGTCCACGGCCAGTCCGCTCAAGGCGGTAAGGAGATAGGTCGCCAGCGAAATGCCGAACATCCCCTGCGGCAGTTCCATCAGCCGCACGGCATAGTCAAACGAGGCATTGATCCGCGGATCTATCCAGACCGCGAGAACTTGCACCAGCATCACGTTGATTTGAAATGCCGCCACCCCGATCGTGCCCGGCACCATCCGGGTGACAACCAGGCGCACCGTTTCATTTTTCCACGGCGAAACCCAGTGATAACGAAATCCTTCATGCCAAAGTGTTGGCAATTGAAACGCCGCCTGGGCCACGCCAGCTGCCAGCACTCCGTAAGCCAGTGCGAAAATTTGCTCGGACAAATGCGTGCCCATGTGGGGGGCCAGAAACAAAACCGATGCAATCATCACAATGTTCAGCATCGTCGCCCCCATGGCGGGAATGAAAAAATGGCCGCGCGCGTTGAGCATGCCGATCAATGCCGCCGCCACGCACACCAATAGCATGTACGGAAACATCACGCGCAGCAGTCGCAGCATCAATTCCGTCTTCTCGCTGAATTGGTGCACCGCCAGCGCCAGTGAGAGCCCGAGCATGACCAGTCCGATGATCGCGCTCGCCGTAATGACGAGGCCGGAAATGACGGCGTTCGCCGCCCTCCACATTTCCACTTCGCCGTGAGTTTTTTCTTTTTCTTTGAAAATCGGTATGAATGCTGCCGTCAACGCCCCTTCGCCCAGCAAGCGGCGAAAAAGGTTGGGAACCGTGAAAGCAAACTTGAACACCCCGGCGACGGGCGTATCGCCCATGAATTGCGCATAGACGATTTCCCGCACCAGGCCGAGCAGGCGGCTGGTCAGCGTGGCGATCGCCATCGCGCCCGAGGCTTTCAGCATTTTTGACACGCGCGCAGGTTAAAGTCCCCGGCGCCAACTCCAAAGTCCAAATTTACCCAATCATTCCCATCTTTCGCATGCTGATGCTCATCTTCTAACAAAACACCGGGACCCGGGCGGTGAGTGCGGGGGTGGAGGCTTGGATGTGGCCAGCTCTACCCCAATTGGAAATTGGCATTTAGCCGTTGGCAATTTAAAGTGTCCGCGTGAGCATTCTGGATGAGCTACAATGGCGCGGCCTTATTGCCGATTGCACCGACACGGCGGAACTGACCAAAAAACTGGCCGCGCCGATCACTCTTTATTGCGGCTTTGACCCGTCGGCGGACAGTTTGCATGTCGGCAACCTCGTGCCGCTGCTCGCTCTTCGCCGCTTTCAACTGCTTGGCCACCATCCGATTGCGGTTGCCGGCGGGGCGACGGGTTCCATCGGCGATCCGAGCGGAAAATCGCAGGAGCGTCAGTTACTTACCCAGGAGGTTCTTGACGCCAACATTGCCAGCGTGAAGGTTCAACTGGCAAAGTTGCTGGATTTTGAAACCAAACAGAATCCCGCGCTACTTGTGGACAATGCGAGTTGGACCAAAGATGTTACTTTCCTCGATTTCCTGCGCGACATCGGAAAACACTTTTCCGTCAATCAAATGGTGGCTAAGGAATCCGTCCGCGCCCGCATGGAAGACCGCGAAACCGGCATCAGTTACACCGAGTTCAGTTACATGCTCTTGCAGGCGTTTGATTTCTATCACTTGAGGAAGGAGTTCAATTGCGAATTGCAAATCGGCGCGACTGATCAGTGGGGAAATATCACGGCGGGAACGGACCTTTGCCGCAAAAAACTTGGACTGCCAGTCTTCGGTTTGACGTTTCCGTTGATGACGAAGGCGGATGGCACAAAATATGGCAAAACCGCCAGCGGAACGGTTTGGCTTGATCCTCAAAAAACCAGTCCCTATCGGTTTTATCAGTTTTTCATCCAGCTTGACGACGCGGATGTGATCAAAATTCTAAAAATGCTTTCGTTCGCCACACAGTCACAGGTGACGGAACTGGAGCAGCAGCATGCCGCCAATGCCGGCGCGCGCGCCCCCCATAAATTTCTGGCGCGCGAACTCACGGAACTGATTCACGGAAGAACGGCAGCGGAGGACGCGCTGCGAGCCAGTGAGATACTCTTCGGCGGTGAACTGGCCGGCGTAAGCGAAAACACCTTCAAGGAAATCGTGGGTGAGGTTCCGACGAAGGAGATTGAGAAATCAAAGCTGGATGGCGCGGGAATTTCACTCGTCGAACTTCTGGTCCTTGCGGGTTTGTGTCCCTCAAAAGGCCAGGCACGAAAAGATATCGAAGGCGGCGGCGTGAATATCAACAACGTGCGCGAAGCCGGAGCAGCCCGCGCCATTACTTCCGCCGATTTGCTTTTTGGGAAATACATCCTGCTCCGCAAGGGCAAAAAAAATTACGTCGTCCTGACCGCGAAATGATTGTTGGCGGGGCGTTATTTTTTCAAGGCTAAGAAGCGATTATGCAGTTGCGGGGCCGGATGGCGAAATTTTCCGAAAGAGCAGGTGCCATTCTTTGCACTGAAGCATAACGGGATGATGCTTCTTTCGTGTTTGTTCAGTGTTCGGGGCGGGGCAAGAAATGATTTGGCTTAGTGTCCCGCTATACTCACGATCGCCACTGAATTGGTTCCGTAAACCAGCCGCGCTCTCTCCGCGTCGAGCGCACTGAGGTGATTGTCTGTCCACTGGCCGATGACCCCGTCGTAATTTGTGTCCACGGGTGAAATGACCGCGCACGGGCTGCTGCCGACACCGTCTACGCATTCACCTTCACATTTGGATGCCCAACAAATGCGGTAATGCATGATTGATTTGTAATCGTAAGGCAGAGTGGTGACGAGCCAGTTGGTCTTGGGGATCCAATCATAGTCCGGCGCGCGTCCGTCTTTGATGTTTTCATAATGGATGGTGACATGTTGGTCACGGTCCCAGCGCTGCTGCTCGTGAAAAAATCCAAGGACATGGCCGAGCTCATGCGTTGGCATCCATTCATTTTCCCGCCACCAGAAAGCGGTGATGTTGATGTCCGTCCTCTCGCCTTTAATGTAACCGACGTGGCTGGTGTTATTGCCGGCATCCGTGTTCCCGGTGAAATTGACGTATTCAGCTTCTGTCGTTCGGGGGATGAACTTAATTTTCGCGCCGGTGTCCATCCAGCGCTGCATGGCCCGCAAGGCGAGCTCCCGCTCCGGTTTCGTCAATTTGGAGATATCATAAGGAATGATGCCACCGGGCCATGGCTGCGGTCTTTGCGTGGTAGAATCCCGGTGTGCCGGATCGGAATCTGCCGCAACCGCCCGCCATGGACAGGCCAAGGCCAGCATCAAAACGCCAAGCCAGCATGATAGCGGGAAAACTCGATTCTTGAACATCTGGCGGAGAAATATTCTTTATGCCTTCTCGAAAAGGCTGGGCGCCGTTTGCCAGGCGAATTTCTGGCAGGCGGCATAAATCTCCGTGGGTGATTCACATTGGAGAGCAAATTCAGCGAGTGCCTTCGCCTCGGTCAGCCTGGTTTTGCGGATCATATATTTGACTTCGGGAATCACCGGCGCCGCCGCGCTTAATTCATCCACGCCGAGCCCGATCAGCAGCGGCACCAGCACGGCATCGCCGCCGATCTCACCGCAGACTCCGGTCCAAATCCCGTTCCGATGCGAGGCGTCCACGGTCGCTTTGATCAGCTTTATAATCGCCGGATGCGTCGGTTCGTAAAGATGCGAGACTTTTTCGTTGGTGCGGTCCGCGGCCAGGGTGTACTGGATCAAGTCGTTTGAACCGACGCTGAAAAACTTGGCGCGCTTGGCCAGCGAATCGGCGATCAATGCCGCCGACGGAATTTCGATCATTACGCCGATTTCAAGGTTTTCGTTGAACGGGATGTTTTTCCCGCGCAGTTCGGTCTTGCATTGCTCGACCAACGCATTCGCCTGATTCAATTCATCCAGTCCGGAGATCATCGGGTACATCATCTTGATGTTGCCCTCGGCGCTGGCGCGCAGGATGGCGCGCAGTTGCGCGCAAAAAAGCTCCGGTTGCGCCAGACAAAAGCGGATGGCCCGCCAGCCCAGAAAAGAATTCATCTCGGGGGCGAGCTGCAGGCTGGAAACAAACTTGTCGCCGCCCAAATCAAGCGTTCGGATGATCACGTGATGTGGTTTCAACGCAACGGCTACCTCGCGATATGCCTGATACTGGTCTTCCTCATTCGGCGGGCTGGCGCGGTTAAGGAACAAAAATTCGGTGCGAAAAAGCCCCACACCCTCCGCCCCGTGGGCCAGCACGGCCTCCACGTCGTGTTGATCCTCGATATTCGCGGATAGGTGGACCGGCTTGCCATCCAGCGTCACGGCTGGCTGCCAGAGGATTTCCGCCAGCTTGACGTCCAGCGACGCCTTTAGCTTGGCCAATTGACCGTATTCGAACAGGGTTGCATCCGTCGGGTTGACGATGACCGTGCCGTTGTAACCATCGAGTAAAATATAGTCACCGTTTTCCAGTTCATCGCTGATGGTCTGCAAACCGACGACCGCCGGAATGTCCAGCGACCGCGCCATGATGGCGGTGTGCGAACTCTTACCGCCAATGTCGGTCGCAAAGCCGAGGACCATCTTTTTGTCCAACTGTGCAGTGGTGGAAGGGCTCAAGTCGTGGCTGACGAGGATGCACGGCTCGGTGAGGTGTTTCAGGTCGGATGAATCCCTCACTTCCAGCAAATTATCCAGAACGCGGCCCACCAGATCTTTCATATCGGAAGCCCGTTCGCGAAGGTAATCATCTTCCACTCCTTCCATTACCGCCACATAGCGCCCAGAAACTTCGTGAAACGCAAAATCGGCGTTCGCCTTCTGTTCGCGGATCAGCCGGATGACCTCGTCAATCAGAACCCGGTCTTCGAGCATCAGCAAGTGCGCGTCAAATATATCCGCCTCGGTGGCGCTCATGTTTTTGACCACCCGCCGCTGCACTTCCTTGATTTGCGTGCGCGTTTTGACGAGGACCTGTTCGAAGCGCTTGATTTCATCGGGAACTTCCGCTTCCGCAATGCTGCGCTGTGCAATCAGGTGGCGCGTGCGATGAAAAACAAGAACCCTGCCGCGGCAAACTCCGGCGGAAACCGCCGTGCCGCGATAGACCTTCTCGCCTTTAAGTTGCGCCGACATAAGCGTTTTGTGAAGAAATAGCTGAACGCTTCCCCGTTGCAAAGCAATTCCGTTGCAAAAATAAAAAAAGCCCGCATTCGCGGGCTTTTGAAATCTTCCAGTAGAATCAGTGCGGGTCAGGCGCGTTCCATGTATTTGCCGGTGCGGGTGTCGATCTTGATCTTTTCGCCGGTCTTGATGAATAACGGCGCCTGCACAGTGATGCCTGTTTCCATGATAATGGCCTTTTGGACATTGTTCGCGGAATCGCCGCGAACGCCTTCGGGAGCGTCGGTCACAGTGAGGATCACGCTGGAGGGCAGTTCGATGCTGACGGCCTTTTCCTCGACGAACGTCACCGTGACGGTGGCATTTTCAACCAGATAATCCTTGGCATCACCAACAAGTTCCGCCGCGAGGGTCACGGTTTCGTAGGTTTCCGGGTCGGTGAAAACAAAATCCACACCGTCCTTGTAGCTGAATTCCATCTTCGTGGTGATCATCGGCACCGGCTCGATTTTTTCCGTGGAGCTGAAGCGCACGTCGGATGATTTGCCGGTGCGGATACTGCGGAGCGTGGCTTGCACGAACGCCCGCAAATTGCCCGGCGTGCGATGTTGCATGTCGAGGACGACCGAGATGTCACCGTTGTAGTTGATCGCCATGCCGCGGCGAAGATCGCTTGCTGTTGCCATAAAAATAATGTTTTCGCCGTGGATTTTTTCCAAAACGTGAGCTGTGAAGATTAACCGAAAAGAGCGCGAAGGCAAGAGCCGTTTGTTCTGCAATTCAATGATCTTTGTGATAACCCGCCCAAAAGAACGGTCAAAAACACCTAAATTCCGCATTTTCATGGGTATAGCCACAGTTTTTGGGAATAACCCTTCCTTGACACCACAAAATTATGTGTGTTAAAAACATGTGACCACAATTAGAAGTGGTTTTATGCGTTGCCCCAAGTGCGGATGTCAGGAAGACAAAGTTATCGATTCTCGCGCCTCTCGTGAGGGTGCAACCATCCGCCGCCGCCGTGAGTGCCTTGGCTGTAGTCATCGTTTCACAACTTATGAAGAAGTGGAACACGAAGGACTGATGGTGATCAAACGCGACGGCCGGCGCGAAGAATTTTCGCGGGAAAAATTGTTGTCCGGCATCCGCAAGGCGTGCCAGAAGCGCCCGGTTAGCCTTAAATCACTTGAAGATCTGGTGGATCATATCGTAGCCGAAGTGACCGCAAAATTTGAAAAGGAAGTTCCCGGGGAGGCCATCGGAAAAATGGTCATGGATGGCTTGCGCGGATTGGATATCGTGGCGTACGTGCGTTTCGCCAGCGTATACCGCCGGTTTGAGGAAGCCACGGACTTCGTGCAGGAAATCCAAAAATTGGAGGCCGCCAAATGATCGCATTGCAATCCGGTTGTCTGATCTTTCAGCTCACCAACGGCGAAAGCATCCCTTGCTCCGCGGAAATGATCACCGTGGAGATTGTGGGCAACTCCGACGATTTCGATGCCCTCGATCCCAGATTGCTCCGCCACGCCACGGCTTCTGTCTTTCACTATTTCAAGATCGAACTTGAACGCGAATCGGTCACCGTGGGAGAATTCGCACAGGCCTTGGAAAAGGCCCTGCAAGGCCTCGGCCTCACATTGTTTGCCGAAAAATGCGAAGCGAAAGGTGGCTCAACCCATGAAGCAGACCTCGCCCATCTCGCCCGCGAGTCCGCCGATAGCCTGGAGTTGTTTTTCTTCCCGCGCCTCCGCCATGAACTGCGCACCCGGCTCCGCCATTCGCCGCAGATGTTGCGCTTTTACGGTCTGCGCGGCTGCGTCAAACAGCTCGCCCGGGCTCGCCGTTGGAGTGCGCGTTGCGAAAAAATGGAGGAGCAGATCATTGAGTACCTGCGCCAATGCTTGACCGCCGAACCGCAGAGAGACAAATGCGCCCTCTTGGTGGAGTGATCGCAGACGTAAATCCCAGCAGTGGGTACCGATTGAAATGCACGCCACGCTCTGGAATTGAATTGAGGGAAATCCAGTGCATCCCTGATTCAATCATTCGAATGAAGCCATGAGCAAAACTCTTTTCGAAAAAATTATTGCCCGGGAAATCCCGGCAGCGATTGTCTACGAAGACGACTCCGTGCTCGCCTTCCGTGACATCAATCCGCAGGCGCCGACTCACGTCTTAATCGTCCCCAAGAAAATGATTCCGCGAATTGCCGAAGCTTCGGCCGATGACCAGTCGTTGCTCGGCCATTTGCTGCTCAAAGCTGCCGAAGTGGCGGATAAAATCGGTTTGAATACCGGCGGATACCGGCTTGTCATCAATAATGGCAAGGATGGCGGCGAATCCGTCCCACACCTCCACTGTCACATTCTTGGCGGGCGCTACATGGCTTGGCCTCCGGGTTAAATTCCAGGCGAAGAAGCCGGGCTGTTCTCAACTGCCCTGCGGCCCGCTTGAGGAATTGCCATTCCTGCGGTTGAACATCTTTTTGAAAAAGGCAACGATTGCCACCAGTCCGATGATGACGAATTTTTTTGCTGCGAGGATGGCGACCCACAATAACTTGAGTAGGCCGAACTTGGCCGCAACGGCCAACGTGCCGCCTGCCACGAGCGCGGCCAAGCCGTATGTCGCTACTTTGTCCACCTTCGGGTCAAAGTCAGCATAGCGATTACCTTCCTTGAAATCGACCATCCCCAGGATTTGCGGCGTCTGTGCGTCGATTTCCGGCAGTTGATCCACGGAAGCGATGGCATTGAGTTCCAGTACGCCTTTCCGGCCCAGCATGCGGATGTTATAATTCAAGGTTTCGCCGGTCTCCCCTTCAAATTTGATCCGCTTTGCCCAATACATCTTGTGGGTTGTGGCGTCGTAGCGCGGCGGTTCTGCCCAGCCAAGCAAGGCAACCGTCGGATAACCTTTTTCCTGCCGCAACTTGTTGCTTTCCTGAACGCCCTTTTGCATCTGTTTGAGCAGATCATCATAGTTGATCTTGGACGCGTCGCCGTCCTTCACGTACCCGTCCTCGTCGTATGAAATTGTCACCACCCAGCAATTGGTACTCAAAGGGGTCATCCCGGACGGGATCAGTAGTCCGATCGGTCTTTTTTCCGAAGGTGGGTTACCCCATAACTTCACCAGCACGGTCTCCGTGTCCTCGGAATCCAGAAAATTGAACTCTTTGGGCACGGACAGCGTTGCCAAACCACCTCGCAGGTCAATTTCGCCCTGCCTGTATTTCAAATCTTTGACCAGTTTGGCGATTTGCGGCGGCAAAGAGTTCGTATCTAATTGGGCCTGGCAAACCCCGATCAGCAAGGTTAACCCCGTGAACAGCAGGATAATAAATTTGGCCTTCATTTGGGTGGATAATGGTGAAACACTGGGGAATGTCAAATTAAGATCTGGCAAGAAGCTTCCGAAACCGTTCAATGCCGCGCACCGAACACGCTGTTAAAAATGACTTCCTTTGCCTTCCAAACGAGCGCCATCGTAATGGCCAGCGGCGATAGCCCCAGGCAGAGCAGGATGGTGGTCAAAACATGCTGCAGCCAGAGGAGAAATTGGGGACTGAAGCGCGCAGGAAAATTTACCAGTTGCGGCACAAATGTTGTGCCCAGAACGAACGCCAGCCACGCGACAAGCAACCAGCGGTTGAGCACCGTGAACTGCTGAGTTTCCTGCCGCAATGTTTCGTCCGGCAACATCGCGCCAAGTTGCTTGAGCACGATGTTCAGGTGGAAGAGAAATAACAATGCTGACAGCACCAGGGCAAAAATGGAATCACGGAAGAACGGTTGCAGTGGCATCCGGCTAAACCAGAATAGAAATGGGCACAGGCCAAGGTTGATCAGCCCGAAGATTTTGGCCCGGTCCAGTGCATTCCGCCAAGGTCGTTCATTTTTTTGGAATTTGCCGAGTTGCGAAAGTCCATAGAGCAAAAGCAGGTTAACGACGATCGCGGGGATGATGCCCGCTGGGTTGAGCGTATCCGCCTTGGCGGTTTCCGCGCTGATGATCAACCATGCCGGCAAACCCCAGAACAAAGCAGAAAGCCCGCGCGTAAGTTTTCCCAGGGAGCGCAGCAGTTCAGGGTTTGGCGCATCTTCAGACATGCCGGATAGTATGGAGGAAGCAGGTGGCCGGACGAAACAAAATTAGTGGCCGGCGGAATTTTCCAGCCGTCACCGTCCAGCCTTCTTCATTGAAAGCTAAGGTAAGTGTACGCTTTCAGGCCTCGTTCATAATCATCCAGCAGGCGCATTGCCTCGGAAGGTTTCATCCGGTTTGATTTTATGGCCTCGTCCATCTGCGCCTTCATCTGGCGCTTGAGTTCGTTTTCGTCGTATTGCACCGCGGCGAGCGAATGAATGATGGTGTTGCCTTCGATGATCTCTTCGATGTAATAACCGGTGGCTTCGTCAGGTTCGAGAAAGACATGGACTTCGTTCACGCGGCCGAAGAGGTTGTGCAGGTCGCCCATGATGTCCTGGTACGCGCCCATCAGGAAAAAGCCAATGTGATAGGGCTCCAGCTTGCCGCCGCCGTTTGTTTGCAGCTGGTGCAACGGTAGCGTGTCACGCACATCGCGTAAATCAATGAACTTGTTGATCTGGCCGTCGGAATCGCAAGTGATGTCCACCAAAGTCGCCTCCCGCGTCGGTCGTTCGTTCAGGCGCGCGATGGGCATGATCGGGAATAATTGCCCAAGTGCCCAGTGGTCGAGCAGAGATTGAAATACGGAGAAATTGCAGAGGTACTGGTCGCCGAGGCTGTCCTCAAGCTTGAGGATTTCTTCAGGAATATAAGCCTGGCCTTTGAAACTCTCCACCACTTCGCGGCTGATCTCCCAATACAGGTTTTCAATCTTCGCTTTTTCGGGCAAATCCAGAACCCCCAGCGCGAACATTTGCTGTGCGTCCTCCTTCCGCTCCTGCGCGTCGTGAAAGGCTTCCAGCTTGTTCGCCTTGCCTAGATTCTTCTTGATGTCGAGCAGTTCCTTGACCAGCGCATGTTCACTGTCACCGAATTGGAAGGCTTCGCCAGGCCGGATTTTCTCGATCGAGCCGAACACTTCGACGACCAAAACGCTGTGATGTGCGACGATGGCACGGCCGCTTTCGCTGATGATGTTTGGATGCGGGACCTTCTCCTGGTTACAAACGTCACCGATGTAATAGACGATGTCATTTGTGTATTCTTGCAACGAGTAATTCGTGGAGGAATCAAACGCGCTACGTGAGCCGTCGTAATCCACACCCAGACCGCCTCCGACATCCATGAATTCAATGGCAAAACCCATCTTGTGCAGTTTCCCATAAAAACGCGCGGCCTCCTGCACGGCTTTTTTCACGGTCAAAATGTCCGGTACCTGCGAGCCGATGTGGAAATGCAGCAGCTTTAAACAATGTCCCAGGTTTTCCGTCCTCAATAATTCCGTTGCGGTCAAAAGTTCCACGGTGCTCAATCCGAATTTGGCGTTTTCGCCGCCGCTCTCGGCCCATTTGCCCGCCCCCTTGCTCAACAGCCGCGCGCGGATGCCCACCATCGGTTCGATTCCAATCTGTTTTGAAATCGTGATGATGTGGCGCAGCTCTTCCAGTTTCTCCACGACCATAATGACACGCTTGCCGAGCTTGATACCCAGAAGCGCCATCCTGATAAACTCCGCGTCCTTGTAGCCGTTGCAAATGATCAGGCTGTCCGGTTGATTTTGCAGGGCGAGGCCAGCAAACAATTCCGGCTTGCTGCCCACTTCTAACCCGAAATCATAAGCTTTGCCCGCGTCGAGGATTTCCTCCACCACTTCACGAAGTTGATTGACCTTGATAGGGAACACGCCGCGATATTTTCCCTGAAAATTGAATTCGGCGATGGAATTGCGGAATGCCTGGTTGATGG
>JBEKMT010000118.1:0-16525 GCA_050008355.1 Verrucomicrobiota bacterium | reverse complement strand
ACCGAGTTTGACGTTCCATGAACAGTGCGGGATGCATTTCCTTGAATTTGCGGCTTTTTTCTAAATTGTTATGCAAATTGTTGCTAATTAATCCCATATAATAATGGTTTAACACAACCAACTTTTTCTTGCCAGAAGCTTCACACCTCAAATGTACTGAACCACAGGTTTCTAAGCCACAACAATATAGCATTCGATTGCGCTGCAAAAGCCACTAAAGTTCAGTTCGGGGGCGGCGACAAATCGATTGAGTTTGGAGTCTTTTTCGAATTGGAGGCAAGTCGCATGCAGCGCGTGGTTCGGGAGAATAAGCCTGAAACGCTGTTCATCGGTTAGCCGGTTTTCAACGAGCGCAAGATATAAGTCCTCGTCACCACCGTACATTTTGTCACCCACGATCGGATGCCCTAAATGGGCCAGGTGGATGCGGATTTGGTGTTTACGGCCAGTCCGGGGAAGTAGCCGAAGCAGAGAGAAATTCGATGAGAGCGGACTAGCGACCCCGCTGCTCCCCTGCCCCTCATCGGCAAGAGATCGGTCGATCAAACGCGAAAAGCGCTTTTCGACGATGAACTCGGTTTGAGCGGTTGCGCCGTCGGGACGCACGCAATCTTTGATGGCGATCCGGCTTCCCCCATCGCGTCCCAAGGAGGCGTCAATCAGACCGTGGTCTGGCTGGACATGGCCGTGGACGATTGCCAGATATTCCTTGGTGACGGTGCGAGTCTCCCAAATTTTGCCCAGTTCGCGCGCGACAGCCGAATTCTTAGCAAATAGAACGACCCCGCTGGTTTCACGGTCCAGGCGATGCACGAGATGCGGGGTGGCGGCATTTTTCAAATAAATCCGCGCCCGGCTGATAAGGCTGGAGTATTCGTCGCCCTTGGTCGGGTGGCAGACGAGGCCGGCAGGTTTGTTGACGACGAGCAATTCGTCGTCCTCGTGAATGATGTCGAATAGTTTTTCCAAGTGGGAGGAATTTGCCACAGACTCAGCGAGTCACAGAGGAAAAACGCAGTCATCAATTTAGGCTATCGTGATTCCAACTATCAATATCCAGAGACCTACAATCTTCGAATGCCAGTCGCGGTTTGGTCAACGGAGGAGGATTGTCAGCGGCGTGGCCGGGTAGGGTTTGGGCGCAAGCGAATGGTGGAGCACGGTGTCAGACGCCTCCGAAACGGCGGTGGCGCTTGGCGTATTCTTCGAGTGCGGCGAAGAAGTGCGGTTTGCGGAAGTCAGGCCATAAAGTCGGGGTGACGACCAGTTCCGCGTAGGAAATCTGCCACAGCAGGAAATTGCTCACTCGCATCTCACCACTAGTGCGGATCAAGAGATCTGGATCGGGTACACTGCGGGTCCAGAGATGGTCGGAAATGGCTTTCTCGGTGATGTCGGCGGGCTCAATCTTGCCCGACTTCACTTTCTCCGCGATCTGGCGGACGGCGTCCACAATCTCGATCCGGCTGCCATAGCTCAAGGCCATGACCAGTGTGAGGCCGTTGTTCCTGGAGAGAGTGGCGATGGATTTGCGCAAATGTTCCTGCACGTTATCAGGCAAACGCCAGATCTGGCCGATGACTTCCAGCCGCACATTGCTCTTGTTCAACTCACTGGTCTCGGTCTTGAGATAATGCACGAGATATTTCATCAGGGCATCCACCTCATCCTTCGGGCGATTCCAATTCTCCGCGGAAAAAGCGTAAAGGGTAAGATATTTGATTCCGACCTCGCCGGCAGTGCGGATGATTTCGCGCGCGGAATCGGCACCGCGTCGATGGCCCTCGACGCGCGGCAAATGACGGGATTTTGCCCAACGGCCATTGCCATCCATGATCACCGCGACGTGACGAGGAAGATTCGTCCTGGCTTCGAGCGAGAGTGTTGGGTTGGCAGAACTCATGGATGGAGGCAGGTTGCCGGATACTGATTGTCAGATACTGGTTGCCCGGACATTTCCAAACCGCGCGATAATTCCCAAATCTCCAAATTTCGATAACTCATGGTCGTTCAACTCCCGCAATCGCCCGTCTGCGTTATCATCCAGAAACCAGAATGCTTGGGGATGGCGGAACTCAATCGGCTGCAGGTTACGCAAAATTAGCGGATTTAAAAATCAAAAATAATATCAAAAATAATATCTTAAACGCGACAAGCCGGCAAATTTCCGGATCTGCATACGCGACCTGCCCGGAGGACCGAGCCGTTCACGACTTGCCATGAAGGTATTTTTTAATGAAGCAGAGAAAGCCCAGAAATGGCAGAAAAGAGAACAACATCAGCAAGATCATTCGGTTACCGGTCAGCAGACCTGTTTTTTGGATCTGTTCGATTTGCGCCTCGGGATAACCCATGAGATGATACATTTCCAGCACATCGTGGCGCGCGTACGTCAAGAGAGAGGATGCCAAGAATACCACCAACGCGATCATGATCAGCCACCAACCGCGCACGTCGAGCTGATACAACAACCAGGCGGCATAACTCCAGACGGCGGCGACGGCCAGACAAACCAGGGTGCCCGGAAGCCCCGAGACAAAGGTTCCAAAAAATGGCATTACGCCGTGCCCCACAACGGGCATGAGCAATATCATGAGGACAGAAAACATAAGCCAGAGACTGAAGGCCAGCACGGGAAGAGGACAGGCATCGGTCCAACGCGTTAGGGGGTCGCGGGCTTCGCAGGTGGCCTTCACATGTCGGCTATGATAAAAAAAGGTCCAGATCGCAGGCATAACCACGAATATAACGGAGAAAACCAAGAAAAGAATAACCATCACCGCACCCAATGCTGCCGGAGGCATTGCTGGTTGGCCGGCTGTCCCGCTGGCGGGCAGATTGGCCAGGATTTTCGGAATAAAGAACGCCATGAACACCACGACGAGCAAACCAATGACAAGCCAGCACCAGGAAAAAATCAGTAAAAGTGCCCTGGCCCAGCGTCGGGCCATGCAGGAACCGATGCCCAGCCATATCAACCCCACCGCCAATCCCACATAGATGGTGACGGCCGGCAGGATGGCCGAAGCGCTGGTGGCGGGCACCTGCCCGGCCCTTGAGGCCACCACTTGAACGAGCATTAACAAGACAAACAGCCCGGCCAAACAACCCAGCAAAATTGTCAAGATGCCAAAGATCATCAGACCGGTTGAACGATCCTTGTAAGCTATGGGAATTGGTTCAACCGCAGTTTCAAGATTCTGTTCGTTCATAAGCGGGGGGCTCCGAAAGCTAAATACGCCGGTTTCCAAACGGAGTCGAGGTTTATTCAAATCATCAATTACTGCCAGCCCTCTGCGATGCGGAAAGGTTGACCTTCGTATTGGCCGGCGGGGCCGGGGCGAAAGCTATTTTGTTACTTCCAGCTTCTTGATGGAAACACTGCCGTTGACCGTGGTGATTTTCACGCTGGCCCCGCCGCTGCCCAGGCTGCCCTTCAGATTTTTACTCACGGGAAATTCCTTGGTTACTTCGAGCGAGGGAAATTCGCTGGAGATGCCGCCATTGAGCGTGCTGACAGAGAAGTTTGCATTGGCGTCTTCAGGAACTCCCAGTTCGATCCGGCCGTTGACCGCATCGAGCGAAACGGTCTGGCCCGGACCAAGCCGGCTCAGGCTGCCTTCAATCTGTCCGTTGACGGAGGAGATCTTCAAGTTACCGGCGGCGTTTTGGATATGCGCCGTACCGTTGACCGTACTCGCAGTTGTATCGCCGGCGACGCCGTCAATCATGATGGAGCCATTGACACTGGTGATGTCCGGCAACCTGGCATTCGACGGCACCTGGACGGTGTAATCCACGCTGGCGTTATCGTGCAGGGCATTTTTGAACCACAGCCAACTCCAAGAAAAGTTGTTGTTGCTGGAGGGCTGTTCGGTGTGAACGCTTACATGATCCAAGTCCGAATCGATGTTTACTTTGACCGCGGCGACGCTTTCGCCAGTCTTACCGTGAATGACGCAGGCGATGACCACGATGTTGCTATCCCAGCCATGGATATCGATCCGCCCGTTGACATTTTCCAGGCTGAAACGACCGCCGGCATGGAGGGGAAACGACTGAGTGGAAGGTTTCCGGAACTCGCCATCAGCGCTGTTGGTAATACCAGCTTGTTCCAACTGAGCAGGAGTGAGGTCAATCGGGCTCAACGGAAGCCCACCGAACATTTTTGCCTGATCCAGTTCGAACGTGGATCTCACCCCCGGGACAAAGACGACCGCCAGGGCAGTGACAAAGGTAAGCACAAAGAGAATCAAGACAACCCAACCGGCAACCACAGCGAAGCTGCGACCGGCGTGGCGGGTCGGCGATGCGACCGACGCGACGGTATTATTGGTGTCGAAGGCGGATTTGACATCAGCGCGTGCCAGCACAATGAGCGCCCAGATACCCGCAGGAAGACCAATCAGACTGCAGGCGATGATTGAAATAATGGCGGCAGCGATGGCCCACGCATAGCTTTTCCTTTGTAACATCTGGTAGCCGCCGAACAGGATGAGCAATCCTGGAATGATTTTGAAAAAGACGACTCCGAAAATGGCCACCGAGCCCCAGGGACCAATTAAATTTCCGATGCCGGCGAAGTTGCCGAGCCAGCCGCCGACATTGGACAGAACCAGTACCGCAGTAAGCGCTGAAAGCATTTTCCACAACGCGGCCACCATCAAAGCCACTGCGGGAGCCGTAATCATAGCGGATCGGTCGGCGGGAGTTTGGACGGATGCCGAGGGAGGGTTTGTCGTTCCTCCCGCGGCGGACTTGGCAACCGGACTCGGCCTGCTGCCACCAGGTTGAATCCAATGGGTTATTCGCCTCCCCTGACCATCTTTGAAGGCCGCGCAGACGATCAGCAGCCAGTCAATAGTGGCCCAGACGAGACACCCGCAAACCGAGAACCCCAGCAGGATGCCAAAAATCATTTGCGCGTCGCCGCCGTCACTGGCAGTCGCACAGGCGATGATCAAAAGGACACAGAAAGCCAGGGAGGATAATTGGGCAATGGCGGTCGCAATCTTTCCGACATAAAACCGGTGCGCTCCGAAAACACCGAAAAAGAACGCCATCAAAAAAGCCGGCAGGATCATCTTGTCGCTGGTGTTATTGGAAACCAGGGAGGCTGGTGAGGATGGCGATGCGGTTGGATCCGTGGCAGAAGACGAGGTGGCGAATTCCGCCGGAGAGCCCGCGATGGTTTCAACTGCCGTTTTCACCTGGCTCGCGTGTTGGAAGCGCCGCTCGGGTTCCTTCTCCAGCGCGTGCAAGACCACCTCATCCAGCCGCACATCCACGTGGACTTTCTGCGAAGGAGGCGCGAATTTTCCCAGCGGCAGTTCGCCGGTGAGCATTTCGTAGAACACCACACCCAGCGAATAAATGTCGGCGCGATGATCCACGCTTTGGGGTTTTTCGACTTGCTCCGGCGCCATGTAATGCGGCGTACCCATTACGTCTTTCGCGCCGGTGAGCGAAAAATCCTTCGATTCGAGTCCGGCGATTTTCGCGATGCCGAAGTCGGCGATCTTTACCCGGCCCTGTTTGTCTAACAATATGTTTTCCGGCTTGATGTCACGATGGACAATGCCCTGCTCGTGGGCGAACTGCAGTGCCTCGCAGATTTTGGGGACGATGGTGAGCGCTTCCGACGGCGCCATTTTTCCGGTTTGCAATAATTGCCGCAGGGTCAAGCCATCCACATACTCCATCAGCAGATAAAATCGCCCCGACACCTCGCCAAAATCGAAAACGGTGACAATGTTCGGATGGTTCAAACGGGCCAGTGCGCGGGCTTCACGTTCAAATCGCTCGGCAAACTGCAGGTCGTTCTGCTTTTCCGGAGCCAGGATTTTCAAAGCGACGAGGCGGTCCAACCGCGGCTGGCGCGCCTTATAAACTGCCCCCATGCCACCGCGGCCGAGGCATTCAAGGATTTCCAATTGCGGAAAGAGTTTCGCCAGTTCGGGAATCGGCGGCGGCACAAATGACGCCTGGCCGGACGACCCGCCGCCTTCCGTACCGAAACCCCGTCGCAACAGACATGCCGGACAAATACCCTCCGGAGCGTCCGGCGGGAGCGCCGTGCCGCATTGAGGACATTTGTGCGTCATGACTTCCGTCTGAGGGACGATTGGCGGTGTCCGGACGGACGGCAAATCCGAGGTTTTCTTGCTTTGCGCTGGTCTGCCAGTGAACAAAACAATGGCGACAACAGCGACAACGGCAACAACAACCATAAAAAAGACCAGCAGCGCGATCAGAATCAAGACCTCGCTGCCTCCCAGGCCAAATATTGCCAGCATCGGATCAAATATATTTTTCATTCCACTGGTTACTGAAGCAAAAGCGCCGGAAGGTTACAGTAAACTCAAGGTCGCGAATCAAAATTAAACCAACAGTCTATCAATGAGCGACTTGTAAATTAACAATTCATCCCGCCAACGCCGCGAATAAGTTTCTTAGCTCATCTTCAACTTCGCCTGGGCTGGCGACGGTATCCGCGATCTTCTCACGAAGCACTTCGCGATAGCGTTGTCGCAGCCGATGCACGGCCACCTTCACCGCGCCTTCACTGGTACCCAAACGTGTCGCAATTTCAGCGTAGCGAACCGAGCGACTGACTTCGATCAAGGTTGGCTTTAATTGCTCAAACAATTTTTCGCGACCGGCGCGGACGTATTCTTCCCTGAGGTGGTGCAGCACTTGTTCCAGCAGTGTTAGAGCCCAGCGTCGTTCATAGATTTTGTCAGCAGTGGTGGTGTCGGCAGGTTCAAAAATGCAGGAAGTTTCCGCCGGGCCTGGATCAATCGGAATGGGGATTTGCCCGCCGCCGCGTTTTTGCGCGTGCGCTCTGTCCCATTCATTGGCGAGAAAGTGTTTAAGCGCGGCGAGCAGAAACGATCGAAACCGGCCACGCGATTCATTCGCGTCGGCCAAGAAGTTTTTTGCCAGCAACCGCGCAAAGAATTCCTGGGTGAGATCCTGGGCGTCGGGCGGTGTATGGCCAAGCCGCCGCACATAAGCATAAAGAGGTTGCCAGTAAGTTTGACAAAGCCGGGCGAGCGCATCGCGCGCACGGTTGGTATCATTGTGCCCGGCGGTTAAAACGACCGACCAGTGCGTCGTGACAAAAGCCGGCTGCGGCGCAACCCTGCCAGTCGTTATCGCGGAAGTGGGATCATTTTTGGTGGTGCCGGTCTTGCTCACTGTTTCGCAAAATTAGGCGGCATTCAGGACGACTGCAAGATTATGCTCCGGGATGAATACTGATTGACCGATGCAGGATCCTGGATTGTTGCCGCGTTTTTGGAGACAGGTACGACCGAATTTGCGGCTTGACCTTGGGCGAAGCCAAATGAGCTTCCAGGGAAACTCCCCAATCAACTCCGTGCCGGTCTGCGAGGGAGCTGCTCGGATTGAGGGTTGATCCATTACGGCTACCGTTGAAATCATTTGAGCGCCGACAACCAGCCTCGCGTATTAAACAAAGATGGTCTGGTCGCGGCTGGGCCCGACGGACGCGATGAACAGATTCGCGTTCGACAATTCGGCGATCGCCTTCAGGTATTCCCGCGCTTTGACAGGCAATTGCTTGAATGTCCTGGCTTTGTCTGTCGGCGTGCGCCAGCCTTCGAATTCGACGTAAATGGGTTCGCACTCGGCGAGCACCTGGGCGTCGTTCGGAACGTAATCGTACTGTTTTTTGCCGTGACGATAGGCGACGCAAACCTTGATGGATTCGACCGTGTCGAGGCCGTCGAGATTGGTGATAGCGAGGTCGTCAATGCCGTTGACCATGGTCGCATGGCGAGTGGCCACGGAATCGAACCACCCGCAGCGGCGCGCGCGGCCGGTGGTCGCACCAAACTCACGACCCATGCCGTGGAGCAAATCGGAAATTTCCTGGTTTTCGGTGGGCAGCGGCCCTTCGCCCACGCGCGTGGTGTAGGCTTTCATCACCCCGACCACGCGGTCCATGCGGTGCGGCGGCACGCCGGAACCGGTGCAGGCTCCGCCGGCGGTCGTATTGGATGAGGTGACGAACGGATACGTCCCGTGATCAATGTCAAGGAAAGTGCCTTGTGCGCCTTCAAACAAAATTTCCGCCTGCTCGCGCATGGCATTGTGCAGCAGCACGACCGTGTTGGTCACGAATGGCTTCAGGTATTGGCCGGCGGCGTTGTAATCGGTGAAGACCTTTTTAAAGGAAAGTGGTTTGGCACCGAGCGATTTGAGAACGGCGTTGTTTTCCTTGATGCGGACGGCAAGTTTCGCTTCGAGACGGGCGGGATCAACCAGATCATTCACCCGCAGGCCGACACGCGCCGCCTTGTCGCCGTATGCGGGGCCGATGCCCCGTTTGGTGGTGCCGATTTTATTTTTGCCCTTGAGCACCTCGCGCTGGGAGTCCAATTCGCGGTGGTAGGGGAAAACGACATGCGCGGTCTCGCTGAGCAGGAAATTTTTGGCGGTGACTTTCACCTCAATTTTCTTGAGCCCCTCGATTTCGGCGACGAGCCCGAGCGGGTCAACAACCACGCCGTTGCCAATGACGCACAATTTATTCTTTCGCAGGATGCCCGACGGGACGAGATGCAGGACGTATTTTTTTTTACCGACGTAAACCGTGTGCCCGGCATTGTTGCCGCCCGCATAGCGGACTACGATATCCGCTGATTCGGTGAGCACATCAATGATTTTGCCTTTGCCTTCGTCGCCCCACTGGGCGCCGACCAGAATTGTATTCGCCATAAATTAGTGATCAAACTGTCACTGCGTTTAATCGTGAAGGATGGCGGCACACTGCCGAAGCCACCTTTCACCATCCGCGGTCTTCCCCTCCGCGCCGGGGGTTAACAATAAAAATCCCCGAATGTGCATTCGGGGCAAAGCGCGGGTCTTTGCGTGTAAAAGCTAGAGAGAGAGCCGTTGGATGTCAACGCCAGACCGAGATGAATGCCCCAAAATCCAGTCGCCAAGAGCCGGAGAAATCTCCAATTCAAAACGTTGCAAGTATTAAAAACAAGCCTGGCGGAGAGAGTGGGATTTGAACCCACGGTAGTGTTACCTACGCACGCTTTCCAGGCGTGTGCCTTAAACCACTCAGCCATCTCTCCCACCATTTTCGCCGGTGCTCACCGCCTGGGTATTCGCGACCGGACAGTTATTTTTCACGAATCCGCGCCATGGGCAAGCTCATTCGTCGCGGGCTGAAGGCCGAAAAACAACCTTGAGCCGGTTTGCGCCTGGCGAAAAAGTCCCTGCAGGCGACGATGAACCTGTTATCCTGACTCGAAAACTGGTGGCTGGTTAAAGAGAGAACTCTTCACCTGGCGCAAATCCAAGTCTTCACGCCGTCGACAATCGTCGAAAGGGTTTAGTCGTCTTCGGGACTAAGTGGAAATTGAAAAAGTAACTGCTCAACCGCATTACCAATATTTGGTCGTTGGACCTCCCGGAATGCCTCATTTTTGAACAAGCGGGTTAAGAGGCCCGGCAGACTAATCAGGAATCTGGCAGACCGGACTTCGAAGAAAACAACTTAACAGGGCAATGATCGCCCCCCGGAAAACAGGCCGTTTTGTTCAATCAGCTTACCTTGCTCCCCGTTGTTGTTCACATGCAAGCGGACGACGTGTTCGCGCCGACGTGAACGGGTGGAATTGCCCAGGTGGGTCCGCAACTCCATGGTCCAAAGTCTGATAGTCTGGAATGACGGCTCTTTCGCCTTGATTGTCATACAGGTTTTCTGGAAGCATTTTCCTTACCAGAAAGACCTGGGTCCGGCAAAACAGATTGAAGTTTGCCGCCAAATACCCGGTACGTCAGCCAAAAGTTAACTTCAGAATCCGTAGACGGAAGCATCCATTATCCATCCAGTGGCTTTGCATTTTGCGAAGGCATCGCAAAAAACCGCAGATTCCTTTGCTGCGATGAAAACGGTTGGGGGTAAAGATCTGAAGATCGGGCTCGGATCCAATCAGCGGGCGTTGCCGGTCCGGCTCATGAGCTGGGTTTTGAATTCGGCGAGTTGATCGTCATAATAGTCAATGGCGTTGAACGTCGTGGATACGGTGGAATCGTAGTTGACGAGGGTGACCATGGTGCTGTAAGTGGCGGTGTCGTGAACCGGCAACACCGCCCGGATGCCCCCGGCAGGACCGAGGCGTGAGTAGCAATCCTGCTCGTGAATCTGTTTCACCAGGATGGTCCGATAGCCGAGCTTGGCCAAAAAAGTCTGGTAGGAATTCGTGGTGACAATTGCCGCATTCATCAGGGTGTTCACCACGCCGAGGTTGTCCAGGACGGCTTTCAAGGGCTTGAATTCGCTCCGCGCGAGGACGCGATCAAACCGCTGCTGTTCTGTTTCAACAACCGGGACGGGTTCCACGGCGGTTGCGCTTACTGCTGGTTTTTGGCTCACAATTTTGTTCAGAAATGATTAATTGATCCGGCTCAACTAAGCGGGAGCAGCGTCAGTATCGTTCAGAAAGCCGGCGAAGTCCACGAATTGTTTGTACCCTGTTCAAATCGGTCTTAAGAATCCAGGCCGGATTCTGGGGTGCACCCTTGAAACATCGTCCATTGAGAGAATTTCGCTTCCCCAAGCAAGCGGGTACATCCTTTGGAAAACACCGTTGAAACTGAACCTGTCAACTGGTCAAGCCGCAACGGCCCAACTCGGCGACTTGCGAAAGTGCCAATTCATTGGCAACATTTATGGCAAATGAAACAGAACCAGTCAGCCGACCCTTTGCGCCCGTACTCCAGCCTTCTTTTGGACGGGGATGAACGTGCCGCCGCTCGCGCCATGCTTTATCCGGTCGGTTTCACCCAGGAAGATTTCAGCAAACCCCTCATCGGCATCGCCTCGACCTGGAGCAACGTCACGCCGTGCAACATGCACATCGACAAACTCGCGCTGGAGGCGGAAAAAGGCGCCAATGGCGCCGGCGGTAAGGCCATCGTTTTTAACACCATTACCGTTTCCGACGGCATCTCCATGGGCAGCGAAGGGATGAAGTACTCGCTGGTTTCGCGCGAAGTCATCGCGGACTCGATTGAAACGGTCGTCGGCTGTGCCGGGATGGACGGTTGCGTGGCGATTGGCGGTTGCGATAAGAACATGCCCGGCGCCTTGATCGCCATCGCCCGCTTGAACCGTGCGGCGGTTTTTGTTTATGGCGGCACGATTTTGCCGGGCTGCATCACGGGCGACACGCGCAAACTCGACGTCGTCTCCGTTTTTGAGGCCATTGGGGCACATGCGAACCAAAAGATTTCCGACGCGGAGTTCAAGGCCGTCGAGCAATGTGCCATCCCCGGTCCCGGTTCCTGCGGCGGGATGTACACGGCGAACACGATGGCTTCCGCCATTGAAGCGCTCGGCATGAGCTTGCCGAACAGCTCCGCACAAAACGCGGTCTCGCCCGCCAAACTGGACGATTGCCGCCGGGCGGGAGCGTGCGTGGTGGAGATGTTGCGCCGCGGCATCAAGCCCCTGGACATACTGACCAAAAAAGCGTTTGAGAACGCGATCACAGTGGTGATTGCGCTCGGGGGTTCAACGAATGCGGTTTTGCATTTGCTTGCCATCGCACATGCCGCGGAAGTGAAGCTGACGATCGACGATTTCACACGCATCGGCAAACGCGTGCCGGTGCTGGCGGACTTGAAGCCGAGCGGAAAACACTTGATGTCCGAACTCGTCGCCATTGGTGGCATTCGTCCATTGATGAAGCTGTTGTTGGACAAGAAATTGCTCCATGGCGAGGCACTGACCGTGACCGGTGAAACCATGGCCGAAACGCTGCGCGACGTGAAACCGTATCCGGAGTGGCAGACCATCATCCGACCGTTTGACCAGCCGATCAAACCCAATAGCCATCTCGTCGTGCTGCGCGGCAACCTCGCGACAGAGGGTGCAGTTGCAAAAATTTCCGGCAAGGAAGGCTTGCGCTTCACTGGCAAGGCGATTGTTTTTGACTCCGAGGAAAAGGCAATGAAGGCCATTCTCGACGGCACCGTGAAAGCCGGCCATGTCATCGTCATTCGCTACGAAGGGCCGAAAGGCGGTCCAGGCATGCGGGAAATGCTCTCCCCTACCAGTGCCATTATGGGGAAGGGCCTCGGCAAAGAGGTCGCCCTGATCACCGACGGACGGTTCAGCGGCGGCAGCCACGGTTTCGTGGTGGGCCATGTTACGCCCGAGGCTTACGTGGGCGGCACGATTGCGCTCGTCAAAAACGGCGATCGCATTGCGATCGACGCCGAGAAATGTGAATTGATTTTGGAGATCCCCTCAGCCGAACTGAAAAGACGCAAGGCGGCATGGAAAAAGCCGGCTCCGCGTTACACCCGCGGCGTGCGGGCCAAGTACGCGCATACAGTCACTTCTGCCTCACTCGGCGCGGTGACCGATGCAGACCTGAAGTTATAGACAAACCCTTGTCAAAAATCTGGCCAGAAAATTGCTTTGCGGCTGCGCGACCAGGCTGATTTCCAAGCAAATCGTGCATTTTTTTCGTTGGCATGGTTTACGCTAAGAGTTTGGTCATGGGACACACAGCAGGAATTAAGATCGCAGATTGGGCAAAGAGGGAACAACGAAAGAGAGCCCGAGCGGAACAAGAGGAAAGAGTACGCAGTGTTTTCGGTTTTCTTTTTGGAGCAGCGGTGCTGGTATTCATTTACTCCGACCACACAACTTTGCAGAACTACATTTATTACAAAGTGGGGCCGATGCTGGTGAAATATGAAGACTCTTCAAGTTTCAAGTTAAACGCCCTGAAGCACGAAAATGAAGTGAACGAAGTCACAAAGTGACTCCACGAATCCGAAGTGACTCCACGAATCCGGTTACGCCGTCACGCCCCCGGCGATATATTGCTCCATTTGCTCGATGGCAACATTCTGCACCGAGATGATCCAGTTCACGAGGTCGCCGATGGAAATGATGCCAACAACGCTGGTCCCCTCGACCACCGGCAAATGCCGCACCCGCTTCTCCGTCATCAATCGCATGCAATCTTCCACTGAATCGTCAGGTGTAACCGTGGCGCAGTGTTCGGACAAAATTTCGAACACGGCCGTTTCGCGCGAGGTTTTTCCGGCCAGGGCGATTTTGCGCGTGTAGTCGCGCTCGGTGAATATGCCGAGCAATTTGCCACCAGCAATTACGGGCAGTGCTCCGATATTTTTTTCCGCCATGAATTTGATGGCATCGAAGACCGAGGCCTCGGGCGAGATGCTCCACACGCGGGTGCTTTTCTGGTGCAGTAAAGAACTGATGGGGTAATTCGTATTCATAGTCTGTAGTCGTTTATCTGCCTACTGCGTGGAAAATTCAAGCAAATAATTCAACCTATTAGACTTAATCTTCAGCGCATCCCTTTCGCGACAGCTTCCGCGCGGTCCGCTTGCCCTGTTCACCGGCAAGTACCCCGGGATTTCGAGTTCACGATCCTGAACCCTCGCACCACTTCCGAGCAGGGGAAACTGCGGTGACTGGCACAAATCAATTCGACGGCATGCATAAAACCTGTAACTTTAAGTCTCCGATTGTCAATTATGAATCAATTGCCCACTGTCTTGCTGAGGCCAGGTGAAGCCGACCGCATCGTCGCCGGCCATCCCTGGATTTATTCCGGGGAGATTTTGCGGCTCACCCTGCCCGCCGCCGATGGCGAGCTGGTACAGGTCAAAGATCATCGCCAGCGCATGCTGGGGGTCGGCTTTTTCAATTCCCGTTCGAAAATCCATGTGCGTCTCCTCGCGCCCGAGAGGGTGGAAACGGATGAAAAATTCTTCGAGGAGCGGATCCGCGCCTCCCTCTCCGTGCGCCAAAGGTATTTGCCAGGGGCGACGTCGTTTCGTGTCGTAAATGCGGAGAGCGATTTCTTAAGCGGACTCATCGTGGACAAATATGAGGACGTGCTGGTGGTGCAAATTTCCGCGCTGGGCATGGACCAGCGCAAGAAAGCCATCGTTGGGGCGCTGCAAAAAATCTTTTCGCCGCGCGCGATTCTGGAACGCAGCGATGTGGCGTCGCGCAAATTTGAGGGTTTGCAGGAATCAAACGGCATTTTGTCCGGCCAGCTCGAGGGCAGAATTTCGGTCAATCTCAATGGCTTGAAGTTTGAAACCGACCTGCTGGCCGGCCACAAAACCGGTATGTACCTGGATCAGCAGACAAATTACGAGGCCGTTTCAAAATTTGCCAAAGGTGGACAGGTGCTCGACTGTTTCAGTTTTCTTGGCGGGTTCGGGTTGCACGCCGCACGCGCCGGTGCGGCGCACGTGCATCTGCTCGATCAAAGTGCGGACGCGATTGAAGCTTCCAAACGGAATGCGGCGGTCAACGGCCTGGCGGACAAATGTTCGTTCGAAATCATCAACGTCTTTGACTGGCTCAAGACGAACACCGCGGTGAAACCGCATGAACGGGTGATCCCGCGGTTTGACTGCATCATCCTCGATCCGCCGTCATTCACGCGCAATCGCGCCTCGGTGCCGGATGCCCTGCGCGGTTACAAGGAAATTCATTTGCGCGCGCTGAAATTATTGAAGCCGGGCGGTGTTCTAGCCACATTTTGCTGTTCGCACCATGTCAGCACTGACTTATTCATGGACTCGGTCCTGGCGGCGGCATTTGACACACGCCGCATTTTGCGTCGCATCGCGACTTACGCACAGTCGCCCGACCATCCGATCATACCAATGATCCCCGAGACGGAGTATTTGAAGGGTTTTGCGTTTGAGGTCGTACGGTGATGGACAATCTCATTTGTATTCCCGGTCATGAGAATTTCCCGACTCCTGTACACCCTCTGCCTGCTGCTTTTGCCGGGCGGATTCCGGCTCACAGCGTCTGCCGGGGAGCCAGCCGATCCATCGCCGTGGCATCGGGTAGTAGTCATCGGCGCCAGCGCCTCGGCAGGGTTTGTCTTGGAGGAGCCGTTGGGAGGCACAAACACGACGAATTGCAAGCTGCGCTTTTACCTGGACGCGGCCATTGCCGCGCCGCACCCGCCATTGCGGGATTTTTCCACGGCATTGATGTTTTTGAATCCGGATGCCTTTTCACAACAACAGATACAAGCGACTCTCGCCGCCAAACCGACGCTGGTCATCGGCGTGGATTTTCTATTCTGGTACTGTTATGGCGCCGGGATGACGGACGCTGAACGTTTGCAACATTTTGACGAGGGCTTGAGACTTCTGGAAAAGATCCCGTGCCCGCTCGTCGTTGGTGACATTCCCGATGCCTCCTCGGCAACCAACACCGGCATTATCAGTTCCGGTCAGGTGGCGGACGCTGCGGTGCGCGCCGCGGCGAACGAGCGTCTTGAAAAGTGGGCGGCAAGCCGTCCGCAAGTCGTCGTCGTGCCACTGGCGAAGTTCATGCAGGACGTGTCGGGCAATAAAGCCGTGACTGTTCATGGAATGAAGTTTCCGGCAGGTAAAACCCGCGCTTTCCTGCAAGACGACCAATTGCACCCGACCCCACCCGGCGCGGCGATACTTGCGCTCGGTATCCTGGATGCGCTCGCGGCCAAGGAACCCGGGTTTCCGGCAAGCGATATTCGTTGGAGTCCAATTGAGGTTTACCGTCGCGGCTTCGAGTCCGCGCAGACCGTGCACTGAGGTGTTTCAAAAATGTCCTTGGGCATCAATGCGAATACAAAAGACGGCTTGGGGCATATCAGAAATATCATTTCAAAACCGGCCGGCGTTTTGTCGTTGATTTGCCTTTTTTGTGCCTTACAATAATTACGATAAAAATATGGTGTTTATGGCAAGAAAGCGATTTTCGTGGACAATCGATCCGGTTGTGGATTTGAAAAGTTTCGCCGGTAACGACTTGGTTCAAAAGCCGGGCCAAATTCACACCCGCGGCAACTGCAGGCTGAATAATCGGGTGGCTGCTTGTGAAACCAGAATGCCTTCGTGTCATCACCAGCCCGTTGCCCATCCATGAAATTTTGGCCGCCGGCGAGATCATTACCAATAGCCTTCCATACAGATTGCACCGTTGTCGGGCGAGAGATCAGAGATACCTGTTGCCACTTTTGAAATCTGAAACGAAAGAAATTCCGGATGCGGTCAACGCCGTAGCTTTCCAGTCATGAAATTCAGCCAAGAAGACCGTTCACTTAAACAAAAATGAAAGAACTTTATCTGCTCCTGTTGCGCGACACTCTCTGTGGAGAAACCTATGATGACGTGGCAGCGCTGAAGTCGCCATTCCGACAGATATTAAAATGGTTGCTGCCAAGTTTTCACATCGGACGCAAAGTGAAAATTTCCTCAAACCGGGGAGATCATTGGCCGCTTAATGCGATGACCATGGTTGGCAAGAAAAGATTGGACAATTTTCGATTTTGTATTGAATCCGTTATAAACGAAAAAGTGCCGGGAGCAATTGTTGAGTGTGGTGTCTGGCGGGGCGGATCCAGCATCTATGCCAAAGGGGTCCTTACAGTCCTTG
Organism: Verrucomicrobiota bacterium; assembly: GCA_050008355.1. Taxonomy (GTDB): domain Bacteria; phylum Verrucomicrobiota; class Verrucomicrobiia; order Limisphaerales; family UBA11358; genus UBA11358. The sequence goes on along the minus strand of JBEKMT010000118.1, from coordinate 42 downwards.
ACTCAGACAAGAATCTTTACCTCTGCGATAGCTTTGAAGGAC
>JBEKMT010000117.1:0-30999 GCA_050008355.1 Verrucomicrobiota bacterium | reverse complement strand
GTATCGGTATAATTCCAATCGACCGACTCCCATTGATAATAATTGGCGTTATAAGTATTAAAATTATACGCCTGAATGTAAGTGGCTCCCGCACTATTTTTAACGCTGAGCGCCACCGAATAATTAGTATCACTCTGTAAGCCAGGATAACTGACATGCCAACTGGTTGCAGAACCTGTGAACACGAGCTGGGAGGAAACATTTACGCCATTCAGAGTCAAACTAACGCCATTTGTCGGGATACCAAGGCTGGAGCTCGCCGTAAAAGCCAGCTTGTTTGTTCCCTCAAACTGCACCAGCCCGTCGGGATATAGTCCGGTCACAGTTGGCAGGGTGGTATCTTCTGGGACAAACATGAAAAAGTTGGCGTTGTATCCGCCGCCGGACATATACTGGAGTGTCATTGAGCCGTCGGGATTGTGATAATAATGGGTCGGGTCAAATTTAATCAAATTTCCACTACTATCAACCAATGGCACCCAAGTGTAAGTCTGCCAGCCGCCGGTTGGCGGGACGGGAGCGAATGTGCCGACCAAAGATGTCTCCAGATTAGTGGTCTGGTATCCATTAGTCACTACGGATACTGTACCACGCCCACCCGCACCCCCATTGCCATCGGCCGCACGCATATAGATATTCCAAAGACCGGTCGTAGGATAGTGGCGGGTATAATTTCCCCAATCCCCGTCATGTGTGTTGCCATTATCCCAGTCCGTAACCGGAAGGGAATTGGTGTATTGGGCGCGTTTCTTATCGCCGGAACCTTCCGTATTTAATGCAGTGTAAGTTGGCGGACTGTAAGTGCCGCGGTAGGCAAATGCGTTATAACCACTGATCCCGCCAACCATGTGGAAGTCCTCCTCCGGAATGGCATCAAGGCCGTAGTAACCGTTGGCTGCGGGGAATAAATCGTTAATCCAATTAAAGCCATTGCCGCCGCTATCCTGCGGATTATCGTCATACTGACCGCCGTTGTAATCCCAATCTTCAGCTTCGAAGGTATAATAACCAGCACTGATTGTGTCAAAAGTTTCTGATAATGTTGATGCAACTCTATTCCCATCCAAGACCTGGATCAGAACTGCATACATGGTATTCGTCGACAATGGGAAAGTCACGGTGTAACTGCTCGACGACCCGCTGATGGTCAAACCGTTCGCCCCAGACAGGATCGTCGGCCCAAAGCTTTGACCAAGCAAATTTGTACCACTGACCTGAACTATAATGCTGCCTTCGTTAACACCATTCGTTGAATCGGCAGTGAAGGTAAATGAATTGGTTTGTTCAAATTGATAAATTCCGTCTGGATAGACATTTGAGAATACGATACTCGGTGTCGGGGGCGGATTGGTGTTCGCTGGCACCAGCATAAAAAAGTGTTCGTTGCAATTTCCGCCGTCAATGTCGAGCCGCAAGGTACTGGGAGTGCCATCAAAGGTTATCTGGGCCGGGTTGCCGCTGCTGCTGTCGATGAGTTCAACCCAATGATAGTCACTCCAACCGCCGTTCGGAACATTGAACTGGTAAGGACCCGAACCGCTGAAAGTGGCCGTTCCACTCTCCACCAGCAGGCTGCAAGCGTCGTTTTGCGGATTGCTGCCACCACCGTTCGAGGCTTTCAGAAAGACGTTATAGGTCCCGGCTGGATAATGCCGCGTGTAATTTCCCCAGTTACCGCCATTATTGAAGCCGACATCGTAATCGAGGTTGGTGGTGTTTATGTATGCCAAACGGGGCGTATCACCGGTGCTGTTGGGATTTTCTGTTTCCAATCCCTGGGGACGATAACTTGCACTGCCATTGCCCGAATTACCATTATTATAATCAACCCCGCTAACGCTTGTGAGGTTGGCATATTGATTGACCTGCGGATTGTCAATGTAAATGGGAGTCCTGCTACTATCATCCCAATCTACCGCTTCCCAGGTATACGAGGGCACAATGGTGTCAAAACCCAGGCTCGAGCTTGCCGCATCGCCATTCGCATCGACCACCGAGATGGTGCCAGCGTATATGGTATTGCTAGACAGGTTCAGACTCACATTGTTACTGGTGGCAGTCCCCGTAATTGTCAAGCCATCCCCGATTGAATAAATCTCCAAAATCGTAGCTCCCCCGAGCGGAGTCGTCTGCAGTGATATTGTGATATTGGTGACGTTGACGGAGGACGTTACTGTGAAAGCAAGTTTATTGGTTGCCTGAAATTGGTAGTTGCCATCTGGGAAAATGCTGGTGATAACCGGACCGCTTTGAGCTCGAGCCGTGCTGGCGCTAAACAGCACTAGCACAGCCGCTAAAATGGCTGCAGCCAACGACTGGCACTTAATGGATAGAATATTAAAATGATTTTCTTTCATATACGTTTGTTTTGGGTTTCGGGGTGGGTCTTCAGTAGATTCGGCTAAAACCCGCGATAGCGGTATCCCCTTTTTCGGGGATAAACTGCCTTGAGGTGGCGCACCTTCACGGCCTTAGCCATCCCGAACTATTGAATACTTATATTTGTTTTCCACCATAAAACATGTTTACAGGCTGATAGCAATCCGGGGAAAGGTCAGAACGCTTGTAGCATTAAAAGCGGGATCTGTGGTCCAAGATTCTGGTCGAACAGCCTCCGCTCCCGACGGTCAACCAAACCGTCCGTCAGCACCAGAAAGTCATAGCTTATTTTCGCCGCTCAATGGTTTAAAAATGGAGACAAGCTTAGAACGGACTGGATTCAGCAATTCCGGGCCCGAAAGGTGAGGCACATAAAGCGGCTCTTCGGGAATTTATGTCCTGCGGAAATCAGCGTTTTGCATAGCCCTGGCCGAACATCAGCGACTGGATGCTGAACAGGGATAACGGTCATGCTGGCATGACCACACTCCAATCCATGCTCATACAATGCGAAAGAAAACGCATCCAACAGTTGCCTGCGCGGGCAGTTGATTGAACGGCGGATTTCAAACTGCACGCTCCTTTCGAATTAATGGTGGCAGTTCACGTTGAACACGGAAAAATGACCCGTGTGAACATCGGCTCCGCCAGCCTGGCAAAGGATGTTGTTGCGGAACGCGCACCGTTAAACCAAAAAATCAGCACCTCATTCAAGGCCACGAGGCACTCAAACCGTCATGATCTCCTTTTCCTTGTGTGTCACATGAGTGTCAATTTTGGCGATATACTGGTCGGTGAGTTTTTGGATTTCCTTTTCGGCGCTTTCCAATTCCTCTTCGCCAACGCCAGCCGTGCCTTTGGCTTTTTTCAAAAGTTCCATCGCCTCACGGCGCACGTGTCGAACAGCCACGCGCCCGTCTTCGGCTAGCTTCTTGGTTATCTTTACAAACTCCTGACGGCGTTCGGTGCTTAATTCTGGAAATGAAATGCGGATCATCTTGCCTTGGACCGCGGGCGAGACGCCGAGATTCGCCTTTTGAATGGCCTTCTCAATTGCTTGAATGCTGGTAATGTCCCACGGTTGCACCAGCAACTGGCGCGGTTCGGGCGTGGTGATGCCCGCGAGTTCACGTATACGCATCATGGAGCCATAAACTTCCACGCTGATGTTTTCGATCAGCGACGCGGAGGCTTTGCCCGTGCGCACACCGGTAAATTCGTTAATGACCACTTGCTCGGTCTTGATCATTTTCTCTTCGGCTTCCAATAGGATTTCGTCGGGTGACATAGTGCAGGCAAGGTAACAACCAAAACACGGCCGGTCGAATGAAAATTGCAATCACCCCAGTGGCGGCCAGAGGACTTTAGCTAGGAGTTAACGCATTTCGAGAAAAGAAACGACCGCCACCGCCGCTTCGGCAAACAAAACTCCCGTAACCAGTTACCCGACCAAGCCCATTGCGCCAGGCCGGCCAGAGCAAATGAAACCATCACGGCCCAGGTCACGTTGAGGCCGAGGCTGGCTGTTTTGGCTGCATCAATTGGGACTTACAGAGGCACACTTCTGGCATCAAGCCCCGTTAGCAGCGCCAAAGCGCTTCGTCAAAAGGTTTACGGAAATCATACACTGGCCCACCTTATGCCTCAGTCGCTTGGCCTTGGCGACAACAATTTGTTGGAAAAGTGTTTATGTTTCAAAGGGAAAGCAGCCTGCCCGCCTGCTCCATCGTCTCGCAAGTGACAGTCTGCGGACGGTTTTTATAATGAAAAGCGGAAATGATACCAAAGCCGATATCCTTTCCTTCATCGGGCACCAAGCGGACGATCAAGCCGACCTGATGACGTTCCAATAATTCCATGGTCTTGCCGATTTCCGGCACACAAGCCATGTCTATTGTCTCCACCCGGCTCAAGTCCGCGAGCAATTGAAATCCTGCCGGCAACTCCGCCAGCATCGCTTGAACATCGCCCGCACAGTGCCGTAGATCCTCCACGGTGACATGCCCGATATAACTGAAACAAATTAATTTCCTTGGTTTATTGATCGTAACCAAAAACATATGTTCGGACAATTTAAGCACTCGCTGGGTGAAATCCAAGTCTCGCCAACAAGTTGCGCCAGGTGGCTGTTGTCGAATTGCGGGAAAGATTTCACATGATATTAGGAATTCAACCTTTTCTCCGCCTGCTCATTCGATAAATTCTCACGGGCTCGCAGCACCGCCATGCCGACGACCGGCGGGTACGCCCGGTCGGTTTTCATGCGCGGCTCGACATACTCGATGATCTCGAACAACAGCTCGTTCGCTAACTCATAATTCAAGTTCGTCAACTTCGTGATGTACCGTGTGGCCCGGTCAATCAATTTGAGATTGCTCGGCACAACCCAAATCATGAAATTGCCCATTACCCGGCCCAGGCGAACCATCGTGCAGGTTGAAAGGGCGTTCATTACCAATTTCGCCGCGATACGTGTCAGACCGTCCAGCAATAAATCTGATTCCGGCACCGGCACGTAAAGAATGTAGTCGGCAAAATGTTCTGAACCGTTCAACGCGTCCGGATTCCAGCCGAAATATATCAGGCCCGTCTGGTAATCATTCTGATGCGCTGTTTCCAGTTGTTTAAATTGGAATTTTCCCCAGGAACTGCGTTCGGCCTCACAAACAATGGCGATCGCACTGTCTTGCGCCATCGGCACCCGGTATTTCAGACCGTTGCTACCAATCTTATAACGCATCAGTTCGGTTGGGCCAATTTTCGCCAAAACTTCCAGGGTGCGTTCGACTTTCTCCCCATCAACCAATGCGCGTATCTCATCAACGTTCCATTCAATGCATCGCGGTTTACGCTTCAAAATGTTTTGCCACGCGGTATCCGTCCAGTCGTCCGGCAAAAACAGGAATGCCCACGATTCCGACGCGGTTGAGTCGTCAAATTTACGGAAGGGTGGCGTACAATAGGTCGGCGAACGCTCCGTGGTATCGGTCAGGACGTCAATGCCGAGGCGATCTGCGAAATAGTTATTTTTATGTCCGCCGCGATACACCCTCTCCTCCAACGCGACAAATTCAGCCAGTTGCGAAAGCAACTCCGGCGATTTCAAACCAGCATGTAATTCAGTGAGTTTGTCCATGAAAAGACGTGGGACGGCGGCTGGGTCAAGCCCCCCCAATTCGCGCACCACGACTTCCAGAATCGTCAACATCACACACAGTTGAATTGAGGTGGCCTGCATCCGTGTTGAGCCAGTGATCGCCATGGGACCGGTGGTCAGGTTGATCTTCTCAATGCGCGCATCCTGAATCACTTCCCGGCTGCGCTGAACATGCTCGCACAAAATATCATCGGGATTGTTATAAACGAAATAGACCCTGGCGCCGGCGGCAACACCCTGCCAGGCCGTGCCAATCACAAAGGAGGTTTCACCACCTTCCGTTATCGCAAACACAACGTCTTTTGCCGAGACGCTCAGATCGGCGATTTGCTTTTTTCCAAATGCGGTGAAATCCTCGAATCCTTCGACCGCTTTTATAAGCGCGTAATCGCCCCCTGCCATCACACTGAAGGTGCGCTGCTCATAGTCGGCAGCTCCGGGAAAATCCCGTTTGCATCGCTGCCAGAAATCGCGCCAGACCGAGTCGAGCAGAATGCTCAAGCGACCGGTCGAACCGCAGCCAGTAAAAAAAATACGACCGCCATTGTTGATCGCGGCCAAGACGGCGGCCGCGATTTTCTCCGCCCGCCCCGATTCCACGAATTCCCTGAATTTATTGACCACGTCGGCGTCCGCGTCAAAGAGCAGTTTCAGCGCAGCAGAGATGTCATGTTTCGCGACATCACTCAAACCGGTCGTGGCCGGATGGGAGCCTTCCGTGACCAGCGCGCCCAGTTTGAACTGGCCGCTGATTTTCAAAAATTGTTCAGATCTTTGCCGTGAGTTTTCACTCATGGCGTGATTTAATGAAATTGTCAACCGACTGTCACGCCGATAGGTTAAAGACATGTTGTCCACGCAACAGATGGCGACGCTGAACGCGACCAATGTAGAAATCGCGTTTGACAACCGCACCCGCCAGCTTTACGCGACGGATGCATCGCCCTATCAAGTAGTGCCAGCCGCAGTCGCCTTCCCCAAAACATCCAGGCAGGCCTCGGAGATCCTTAAAGCCTCGCTTGCAGCCGGCATCTCCGTAACCCCTCGCGGCGCAGGGACTGGTTTGAGCGGCGGTGCCATTGGCGACGGTCTGATCATTGATTTCGCCCGATACAACCGCCAGATCTGGGACTACGACCGCGAAAGACACACCGTGCGGGTCGGCGCCGGTGTGGTGCTGGATCAACTCAATCTCTTTTTGCGCGAGGATGGATTTTGTTTTGGGCCGGACGTGGCTACCAGTTCACGCGCGACCCTTGGCGGCATGATCGCAAATGATTCATCTGGCGCGCATACCCCCTTCTACGGCACCACGGGACAGCACGTCAACGAAATCGAAATCATTCTCGCCGGCGGTAAAATCACCCGCATCGGTCCGCATCTGGAGTCGCTTCATGAGCAGCGACATCTCGTGGAAGACCTGGTTTCCCTGAATTCGCTGCAAATCACCGAACGTTTTCCTCCCGGCCTGTTAAAGCGCTGGCCGGGTTACGGTCTTGCCCGCGCCCTGCAACAACCCGGAAATCTGGTCCCGATCCTTTGCGGAAGTGAAGGCACCCTCGCCGCAATTTTTTCAGCCGAGCTTAGGCTCGTTCCGCTCCCGGAAGAACGTGGAGTCGGACTGATCTTTTTTGACTCCGTGACCGAGGCGATGCAGGCCACAACGACCCTGTTGAGCTTGGAGCCGGCGGCAATTGAACATGTTGACCGGGCTCTTTTTGACCAAACCCGTGGCCAGCGCGATTTCCAAGCGGTGCGTGATCTGCTGCAGCTCGACGCACATCCGTGCGAGTCGATTTTGATCGTGGAATTTTTTGAGGGCGCAAAAGATAAGCTCGGACAGCTGCAAAAGCTCAAGCTAGGCCTGCGCCGCATGAACCTGAAATCTGAAAGCGAATCCTCACTGGTCTGGGCCATGCGCAAGGCCGGGCTCTCCTTGCTTACCAGCCGCAAAGGCGATGCGAAACCAGCTTGTTTCATTGAGGACGTGGCCGTTCGACCGGAGGATTTGCCCGCTTATTTTGAAGCGGTGCAGGAGTTGATGTCGCGGGTCGGGGTGGAGGCGTCCTTTTACGGCCATGCCGCCGGCGGCCTATTGCACGTTCGTCCGGTGCTGGATTTGCATCGCGCGGACGACCTGAAAAAATTCCGGCAGATCGCGGATGAAGTCGCTGCTCTGGTTCAGCAATTCAAAGGCTCCATTGCCGGCGAACATGGCGTGGGCATCGCCCGCACCGAATTTCTCAGGGATCAAATCGGACCTGAACTTTACCGCCTGATGCGAGAGATAAAAAACTCCTTCGACCCTGGCAATCTTTTTAATCCGGGAAAAATTCTAGGCGATGACCGTTACAAGATTGACAGCAATTTGCGTCAAGGCGTGGGAAAAAGTCTGCTGCTGCCGTTTGTCCCGCAGCTTGCTTTCGCCGCCCGCGATGAATCCTTCGTCGCCAATCTCGAACAATGCAACGGCTGCGGCGGCTGCACCAAGCAGACGCCGACCATGTGTCCCACCTACCTCGCGACCGGTGAGGAAGGCATGTCCACCCGCGGTCGAGCGAACCTCATCCGCGCCGCCCTTGAACAGCGCGGCTCGAAAAGTGATCCGTTGGTTGCGGATGAGCTGGAATTTGCCCTGGGAAACTGTCTCGCTTGCCGCGCCTGCACCAGTGAATGTCCGTCCAATGTCAACCTGAGTCTGCTCAAGGCTGAATTGCAGCATGCGCGCATCCAGCAGCGCGGAATGACGACACGCGAGCGCTTTTTGAGTTCCGTTGATTCATGGGGCAGACTCGCCGGCACCTTTCCGCGCACGACCAATTTTCTGCTCGGCAACAGTTCCGTGCAGCATCTGGTCGCAAGAATATTCGGCCTTGCGCCGGAACGTCCGCTGCCGGAATTGGCCACCAGGCGTTTTGACCGCTGGTTTGCCAAGAACGCGCCTGAACCCAATGGGGGGCGCGGAAGGATTATATTATGGGATGATACTTTCACCCGGTATCACGAACCAAACATCGCCATTGCGGCCGTCAAAGTCCTGGCGGCGGCGGGATTTTACGTTACCATCGCCAAAAAGAGAAAATGCTGCGGACGCCCGGCCTTCAGCCAAGGAAACCTGCCCGAAGCCCAAAAACTGGGCCAGCACAACCTGGCTATTCTAGGGAATGATGACGCCCCCATCATTTTCCTCGAACCTTCGTGTTACTCAATGTTTGCCGAGGATTATCGCGAATTGAAATTGCCGGGAGCGGAAGCTGCCGCAGCGCGAAGTTTTCTCTTCGAGGAATTCCTGGAAAACCTGCTGAAGCAGGAACCGGACGCGCTTAAGTTTGATTTTGAATTCGCAAACCTTGCCGTGCACACGCATTGCCATGCCAAGGCTTTGAGCAACGCCAATCTGAACGTGCAACTTGCCTCACGTTTACCAAACCGCACCGTGAAGAAACTGGAGACCGGCTGCTGCGGCATGGCCGGCGCATTTGGCATGCTTGCCTCAAAATACGAGCTCTCCCTTAAAATTGCTGAGCCGCTCATTCAGCAAATCAAGCAGCAACCTTACGGCACAACCGTGATTCTTTCTGGTACCAGTTGCCGCCATCAGGTGCAACATCTCGCCGCCGTTCGCACCCAGCACATCTCCGAGGTCCTGGCCGACGCCCTGGCATAATTAGTCGACTCAAAAGAATTAGACTTCGTTCGGGGAAAGTCCAATTCCGACGATGCTGCACGCCTGGATCACGTTCAAACCCAGAATTTTTGCCGCCGCGAGGACTTCGTCCGACTCAGTGCCCGGGTTGAGCCACAATTCGTCACATCCACGCGATTCGATGTCCGGCAGCGTTTTCAATAACACTGATGGGGGTAGGTACACGCTGATGAGCTCTGGCCGCACCGGAACTTCCAAAATATTCTTGAAAGCGGGCAAGCCCTCGATCCGGTATTCCCTCGGATTGACCGGATAAACCATCCAGCCCTTTCGCCCGAACGCCCGAACGGCTTTGTTTCCGAATTTGTTGCGGTCGGCAGAGGCACCGATGATGGCAATTGTGTTCATAACCTAGACTTTGTGGCACAAATCATGCAAAGCCGGAGCTAACTCCGGAAATTGAAATGCGAAACCGGCTTTCAAAAACCTTGTCGGCACACACCGCTGGCTGACCAGTGCCAGCGACGGCTCGGATCCCATTAGCCACGCGCCGATTTTTACGGCCAGCTCCGGTGCGGGCGGGCTCCAGGGACGATGCAATGCGTGACGTAAGGCGCCCATAAAACTGGCATTCGTGACCGGCTCCGGCGCGACGGCATTGAATGTTCCCGCCAATCTATGATCCTCGACCGCCGCCACGAACATCCGCACCAGGTCGTTAAGGTGAATCCAACTGATGAACTGTCGGCCGTTACCGGCCGCTCCGCCAAGAAACCATTTAGCCAGCCGCGACAAAATCGGTAATGCACCGCTTTCTCGCCCTAGCACAAATCCAATCCTTAAAATTACACGCCGGGTTTTAGGAGTGACCGTCACATTAAAAGCCGCTTCCCAATCGTGGCAAACTCTTGCGAGTACATCCCTTCCGCTCGAGGCAGACTCATCGCAGACAGTTTCTTTGGTATCCCCATAAAAACCTGTGGCACTAACCTGTACCCATACATGCGGCGGCGTTTGGACTTCCGAAATTGCAGCACCTATGGCGTTTACCGAGTTCACGCGCGAACCGATGATCTCGCGCAAATTTTGTGGCGTGTGCCGGCAATTGATGGTTTTTCCGGTGAGATTGATGACTGCTTCCGCACCTTCGAACCATTGGACCCATTCACCGGGATGTTCGGCGTCCCAAAGAATTTCTCGGACACCATTGTCGCGTTCACGCGGATTACGCGTCAGAATAATAACCTCCCGGTCTCGTGCCAAAAATTCCCTGCCCAGGGCAGTGCCGATGAAGCCGCTGCCACCGGCGATGATAATTCTTTTTTGGCTCATGGCGGAATCATTTTTGCAACGCAATTTGGGGAACATGTGTCGCCGTGAGTGGATTGGATAGAAATCCCCCCTTTTCCAGCTGAAACAGCCAGATGCCAATGAGTTGCAGCACTGCGGCCAGGTTTAGTTTTTCGTGTGGAGACGGGTACTTTTCCAGGTTGGTGCGCGCCAGTTTGAACAGCGCTGCGGATGGCCGCAGGCGATTTTTTTGCAGATGGACGAACGCACCGGCCAGTTGGATGAGGCCCTTGTAAAAATTTCCGTTGACGCCGGTCTTATCCGCGAGCCACAAATCTTCGAGGACATCATGCGCCTCGTAAAAAAGCTGGCGATTGAAGCAGTCGAAATAACCGAGGTAATGGGCATCCAGTTCCTGTCCCCGGAAGGACTCAATCATCAGGGCGATACGCGTACTTTTCGGACTTTTGTGACTCACACATCCAAGATATAGTTTCAGGCGGCGATTACAAATAACTTGAAAGCCGACCCTCTCGGGTGCAGTGTTTTGTTGAAAGGCCGATTATGAAAATAAAAATACTGACAATCGTTTGTGTCTGCCTGATTAGCCTCGGCGGGGTAAATACCAGCCGCGGGTCTGAAGATTCTCTTATGGTTGTAGGTGATGTCGTGCTTGCACGGCCGGGTTGTTTTCTGGCTACACTGGTTGGATCTGTGATATTTGTCGTGGCTTTGCCCATCGCCGCTACCTCTGGTAGCGTAAAAGCGACTGCCGACTCGCTGGTGGTGGACCCGGCAAAAGCCACTTTTACCCGTCCCCTCGGCGATTTCACATCTCTGTCCCATTAAGCGGGAGGCTGATTGCGTTTATATAAACGCGCTTCAAATTGACAACTTCCCCGCCCTGCGACACTCTGCTCGCATGGCAAAACCTGCATTGGGACGTGGTTTGGGCGCATTGCTGGGCGGAAATTCTCCGCTTCCTCCAGCCACGCCGGCATTACCCATTTCATCCGCTGCGCCAAGCCCGCCGACTACGGACAATCGTGAGCGAGTGCAGCGCGTGCCCTTGGATCGCATTCGTGCCTCGGCACTACAACCTCGCAAGGAATTTGCCGCCGAAGCATTGCAGGAACTCGCGGATTCCATCCGCGCCCAAGGCATTGTCCAGCCTCTTATCGTGCGCGAAAGAGACGGTTTCTTCGAATTGATCGCCGGCGAGCGGCGCTGGCGAGCGGCGCAGCTTTTGAATTTGCCGGAAGTACCCATAATAACCCGCGAGGCGGATGACCGCTCCGTGCTGGAACTTGCCCTGATTGAAAACCTGCAGCGCGAAAATCTGAACGCGTTGGAGGAAGCCCTCGGCTATTCTCAACTCGCCGAACAATTTCGACTGACCCAGGAAGAGATCGCAACAAAGGTGGGCAAAAGCCGTGCCGCGGTGGCAAATGCGACCCGATTGTTGAAACTGCCCGCCACCGTACAGAGCTCTATCCGCGAAGGCAAGATTTCCGTGGGCCACGCAAAAGTGATCCTCGGGCTGGCGGATGAGAAAAGTCAGAAGCTCGCCTCCGAACGAATCGTGAAGGAAGGTTTGAATGTGCGACAGACCGAGGGTTTGGTCGCAAAACTGCTATCCCGTGGCCAGAAGATTTCCGGCGACCACCAGAATATCACGGCCATGGTGCCAGTTGATTCCAACGTTGCCCGGCTGGAAGATAAATTGCGTGAGAAATTTGGCACGAAAGTTCATTTGAAATACACCCGGGGCAAAGGCGCGGTGGAAATCTCGTTCTTCAGTGATGATGAATTGCAGAGGGTTTTGGAGATCCTTAATATTACGGCAGATTAAATATTCATGATTTTGGAAATCGTCAAGTACGGCAACCCGGTCCTCCGGCAAAAGGGCGCAAAGATCGAAGCCATCACGGCGGAAATCAAAAAACTCATTGCCTCCATGTTCGAGACCATGGAGGCAAACCATGGCGTAGGCCTCGCTGCGCAACAGATTGGTCGCGCATTGCAATTGACGGTCGTCGATGTACGCGGCGTTCACAAAGACCGTCCGTCCACCCTTGAACTGGATGGGGCGCCTGCCGATGTGTTGGAATTCATGCCCCTCGTGCTTATCAATCCGGTCGTGAGACCCGTCGCCGAGCCAGCCAGCGGCAGTGAAGGCTGCCTGAGTTTCCCGGAAATTTTCGGGGAAATCTCCAGGCCGGAATCGGTGGAAGTAACCGCCATGAATGAAAAGGGCAAGACGATTTCATTTCGCTGCGGCGGACTGCTCGCCCGCGCCGTGCAGCACGAAACGGATCACTTGAACGGAATTCTATTCATTGACCGGATGGAAAAAACCGTAAAAGCCGAAATTCAATCAGAGTTGGATGAATTGCAGGCCAAAACGAAAGCAGAACTGAAAAAGAAATAACTGCCAGAAACCTGCGACGGTGATCTCAAGCCCATACCATGCCCGGGCTCATCAATCTTTCGAGCAACTGCTTGTCGGCGGCGGGAAATTCGTAGCCGGTCAGCGCGTTTTTGGAGACCCATTGAAAGGCGGCGCAATCCAGCGGCTGCGGCTTTCCTGCGACCAACTCGCAGATAAAAAATTTCAAACGTACTGACTTACCCGGATAATCATGGGTAATCTCCTCAAACAATTGACCGACGGAGATTTTCACGCCAAGTTCCTCAAGGATTTCGCGAACGAGGCATCGTTCAAACGTCTCGCCCGATTCGCATTTGCCGCCGGGAAACTCCCAAAGTCCTCCGAGATGAGACGCTGCGTGGCGCTGCGCGATCAGGATTTTACCATCATGGAAAATGAGCGCGGCGGAAACATCAACGCGTGAAAGCTTGCTGGTTCCTGGTACCTGCTCAGGTAAAGATCCCGGCGCCGGCGTTTTTGGCTTCTTACGCGGCATTCGGCAATCCTGGACCGGTTACTAACGACCCACACTCTTGTAAATCCAACCGAGCCTTTCCATTTCAACTGGATCAAAAAGATTGCGACCATCAAACAGGATCGGATGAGTCAATCCCTGCTTGGCGCGCGCAAGATCGAGCTGCTTAAACTCATCCCATTCCGTCGCGACAATCAGAGCATCGCAGCCTTCAGCCACAGCATTCATATCGTTAACGTAAGTCACATCAGGCAGCAAAGACTTTGCCTTGTCCATCGCCTTTGGATCGTGCACGCGCAGAGTCGCACCATCCTTTATCAATCGCAGGCACAAATCAATGGCCGGCGAGGAACGAACGTCATCCGTGTTCTGCTTGAACGCCAGGCCAAGCACGCCAATTTTTTTGTCCTTTAGCACCCAGAGAGTGTCGGTGATTTTCTTAATGAACCGCTCCATCTGGTTGGCATTGATGTGCTGGACTTCCTTGAGCAGCTTGAAATCGTACCCTATCTGTTCAGCGATTTTGATGAAAGCGCTCAAATCCTTCGGAAAACAGCTGCCGCCGAAACCAATGCCGGCATTCAGAAATCGGCGGCCGATGCGTTCGTCGAGGCCGATGCCATTGGCAACTTCCTGCACGTTCGCGCCGGCAGCCTCGCACACATTGGCGATGGCGTTGATGTAGGAGATTTTGAGTGCAAGGAAAGAGTTCGCCGCGTGCTTGATCAATTCAGCAGAATTGATGTCGGTCACAATGATCGGAGCGTTGAACGGTGTGTAAATTTCTTTCATCGCGGCGATGGGACGCTCCTTCGCGCAAGAACTCGGGATTACTCACCACATCGAATTCTGCCTTGGCCGGGCAATAACGTTTGATGGTTTCCGCGACCCTTTCACCGGTTTTGACCGGCACCGTGCTTTTGTCCACCACGATCTTGTAGCTGGTGATGGCGGCGGCGATGTCGCGCGCAACTTTTTCAATGTAACTCAAATCGACCGAACCGTCCGGTTGCGGCGGTGTCGGCACGGCGATGAAAACCACATCTGATTTCTGCACACCTTCAGCGGTGCTGGTGGTGAAAGAGAGACGACCTGCGGCGACATTTTTCTTCACCAGTTCCGCCAGGCCGGGTTCATAAATCGGGATGCCGCCTGCTTGCAGCATCTTGACCTTATCCGCGTTGTTGTCCACACAGATGACGTGATGGCCGACTTCCGCAAAGCAAGTGCCTGTGACAAGTCCAACGTAACCAGTGCCGATGATGGAGAGTTTCATTTAAGTAGGGAATCCGTGGTTGTTTTTTGTGTTGTGGCAAGCCTCACCTTAAGTTCATAAGCCTTGCCTTGTGCCTCTTCTGAGATTGTTCCGCCTGCCTGCCCGACACTCGCGGCGCTTTCATAATAACCTTCTGCCTCTGCCAATCTGCCCTGCTGTTCAGCAAGGCGGCCTAAAGAAAATTCGGCCTGCAAACCAGCGGGCGAACCAGAATAACTGGAAGTCACCTTTAGGTAGGCTGTAGAGGCCAGATCCGGTTTGCCTTGCGCCTCCAGACTGGCTGCCACGCCCAGCGCCGCCGATGCCGCCAGCGGACCTGAATTTTCATCCAGAAACTTTTGGAATTGGACCTGTGCCTTCGCGTAATCTCCGGAATCAAACAGAGTCGCTGCGGCTTGCAGTTGCGCGCGCCGGCCGGCTGCCGTGCCGGAATACTTTGTCGCCAGTTGGGCAAACGAATCCGCCCGCTGACTGGCGTCCACGGTGGAACCAGGCGTGAAGCTTAGCTGCGTAAACTCTTCACCAGCAGTGATTTCATTTTGCTCACGGTGCCAGGAAACGAAGGAATAAATGATAGCGACCGTGACAATACACACCCCACCACCAATCAGCCGGTTTTTATTGGCCTCCAGCCAGGGCCAAAGTTTGATCAGGAATTCCGTTGGGACGTCTTGTGTTTCCATAATATGGGCGGGTATCATTTCTATACCCGGCCGAAAACGCAAGCGGAATCCTTAAAGAAATCATGATGTTCGCTCGTCGGCACAGCAGATTTCCTCTTATGGATTGGCCTGCGGCATGCGCCGAGTAAATCAAGGAGAAATTCAGACGTAAAGGGCGTTTTGCAGATCTCGCACGAGTATGCCGCTCAGGGGATAGCGTCGGTCCATGTCACGCTCAAGACACTTCAAAATCACAGTGTCCAGCGCCGGCGGCAGGCTGGGATTGTGCTCACGCGGCCGGATCGGGCCGCCCGGACGTAATTGCGCGGCCAGTATCTCACCAGGCGAATCCCCGAGAAACGGCTTCTCGTTTGTCACCAGTTCATAGGCCGAAACGCCGAAGGCAAAAATATCCACCCGGGCATCCATCGGTTCGCGCTTCAGCTGTTCCGGGGCCATATAGCCGGGTGTGCCGGGATTCTTCGAAAATTTCACCGGCTTATCCGGAATCGGCTGCGCCATATCAAAGTCGATCAGCCGTACTGCCCCATTCCGGGTAATTAGGATGTTTTCCGGCTTAAAATCAAGGTGCATGTAACCACTTTCGTGGACGTGGCTCAAACCGGTCGCGGCATCAATCAAAATCTGAGCCACATTTTCCGTCAATAAAGGATCCTGGCGCGCATGAAGCATCTTCAAATTTTCCGCCTCGACGTAATCCATCAGCAAATAACAAGTCCCCTCTGCCTTGCCATGCTCCACATAGCCGACGATGAAATCGCTCTCGGTCAGCTTGGAAAGAATCTCGCAACCGCGCATGAAACGACGTCGGGCGGTAAAATTGAACCTCAGCTCACGTTTGAGTTTTCTCAAGGCAAACGGGCGGCTGCGGCTATCAGTGGCGAGCCAAATTTCCGACATGCCGCCGCTGTTAAGCAATTCGCGCAAATAAAAACGCCCAAACTGTTGCTGTGTCGCTTCTGCATCCATGTTTAAGGTCTTCGACATCAGGAGAAAATAGCACAGCCCTTTGTTTGCGCGAATAAAAGTTTCCGGGCTGGCAACCAGTGTGCCCGTTAATAAACCTTGCGAAGATTGGAAGGCAGGATGTTCAGTTCGTCGCGATATTTGGCGACCGTCCGCCGGGCGATTGATATGCCCTTTTCACCCAGCATTTTCACGACTTCCTGGTCAGACAGCGGCTTCCCTGTATTCTCATTTTTGAAGATTTCGGCGATCATGTCTTTAACACTGGTGTTGGACACATCCTGGCCACTGGCGCTTTGCAGTCCGGCAGTAAAGAAAAACTTCATCTCAAACACGCCTTGAGGTGTTTCAATGTATTTGCCTGAAACCGCGCGGCTGACGGTTGTCTCGTGAACCCCCACGACATCTGCAACCTGCGCCATCGTCATTGGTTTTAAAAATGCCACGCCTTTTTCCATAAATTCGCGCTGGCGCTTCACAATTTCCCTCCCGATGTTTGCAATGGTCTGTTGGCGTTGATGAAGGCTCTTGATCAGAAATTTTCCGGCACGGATTTTTTCCCGTATATAATTCTTCACTTCCGCGTTGTTCTCACCCTGCGACATTAAATCTTTGTAGACGTTGCTGATGCGCAGATGCGGAATCTGCTCATCATTCGTAGTGACCGCAAACTCGTCGCCGACCTTCTGCACAAAGACCTCCGGCGCGACGTACTGCTCCACCGACGAGAGAAAAGCCCGTCCGGGTCGCGGCTCCAACCGACCGATGCTGGCCAGCGCTTCCTGAACTTCTTCAACCGACCGTCCCGTGCCGCGGGCGATTTCCGGAATCCGCCTTTTGCCGAGCGCTTCCATGTAATCGCGGATGATGCGGTACTCCAGCGATTCCTTAAGATCAGCCCGCTCCAGCTGGAGCAGCAGACACTCGCGCAAATCACGCGCGCCCACGCCAACCGGTTCAAAACCCTGGATGATTTTCAACACCTCCGAAATCTTTTCCGATGGCAAACTTGTGGATGCGGCTAAATCCTCAACCGTAGTGTTAAGATAGCCGTAATCGTCAATGTTCCCGATGAGCAATTCCGCAATGCCCTGCCCCTCGTCATCCAGCTTTGTATCGCGCACTTGTTCAATAAGGTGTTGCGCCAGAGAAGTTTCAGCCGTCAGCGAATCAAACATAAACTGACGTTTTTCCTCGTCTTCAGTGGACGTGCGAATGGGGGAGCTTGCCTGGGCGAAATGGTCACGCCAGTCCTGGTCCAATTGCACCAGTTTGTCGAACTCCGCTTGGAAATCGTCCACCGGTTCGGCAGATTCCTTTTCCGGCGTGGACTCGTCAAACTTGAGGTCTTCAGGCGGTTCAGCCAAGTCCGGCGTTTGCGGCAGATCACTGTCGTCCGACGGCGACTTGTCTTGCTCGTCGATCTCCTCCAGCACAGGATTTTGTTGGAGTTCTTGCTCCACCAGTGCCTTGAGCTCAAGCGTGGGTGCTTGCAACAAAGCCAGTGACTGCTGGAGTTGCGGAGCCAGCACCAGCGATTGCGTAAGCCGTTGTGATAGTTGCAGTCCGAATGCCATCTGTGATAAAATCATAGCGTATACCCAACCGACCACAAGTTTTTTTGGCATGAATCTCGCTGTTAAAGATTTCAATCATAATTAAACGCAACTAAAACTGGATTTTGCAACTCCCCGCTTGCATCTTTTCTACATGAAATTAATTCTTTCCACTCATAATGTGACTTTGACCAAAGCAATTGAAGATTTCATCCTCTGCAAACTCGACAAGCTGGAACATTACGATCGTTGGGCCATTGACGCCCGCGTCACCCTCGAACACGACCATACTCGAGTCCCAGAAAAGCAGTTCAGTTGCTCATTGCGCCTCTGCGTCCGCGGCCCGGATCTTTTTGCTGAAGACCGTGAGAGCGACCTTTACGCGGCGATCGAACGAGTGACCAAGAAAATTGAGCAGCAAATCCGCAAACGCCATGGCAAGAGCAAGACCAGCAAGCACAAAGTTGGTGCCCGCACCAAGCGTTCCCGACAAGAAGCCGAGGCTTGATGATCCTTCGCGCCCGCGTCATTCTGCCCATCTCCGCGCCGCCGATCGAGGACGGCGCCGTTGTCATCAACGGAAGCAAAATAAGCTACCTCGCGTCATTTCGCCATCTGCGCCGGCACGCGCGTAAAAAAATCGTGGATCTCGGCGAGGTTATCCTGTTGCCCGGCCTCATCAACGCCCATTGCCATCTTGATTACACTGACATGGCGGGAGAATTGCCTCCGCCGAAGATTTTCACCGACTGGATCGGTTCCATCACCGCCGCCAAGACCGCATGGAGTTACTCCGACTACGCCCGCTCATGGCTTCATGGAGCCCATCAACTGCTGAAAACCGGCGTGACAACTGTCGCCGACATTGAGGCCATGCCGGATTTGCTGCCGGAAGTCTGGAACGCGACCCCGCTGCGAGTTTTCTCATTCTTCGAAATGACTGGCATCCATTCGCGACGACGCCCCAAGGAAATACTAACCGAAACAATCGGAAAAATTGATTCCCTTAAGCACGCCCGCAATCGCGCCATGCTTTCGCCGCATGCTCCCTACTCCACCTTGCCTGAACTGCTCAAGCGCACGGCGATTGCCGCCCGCAAGAGAAATTGGCGGGTCAGCACCCACATAGCCGAATCGGAACAGGAATTTGAGATGTTTCATCAGGCCCGGGGAAAAATGCACGACTGGCTGGCGCGCAACGGACGCGACAATTCGGACTGCGGCCGCGGTTCGCCCGTGGCTCATTTCGCGCGGAACAAGTTGCTCGGTGAAAACGTCCTAGCCATCCACGTCAACTACCTTGCCCGCGGCGACGCGACGATGCTCGCCAAGAACCGGACGAACGTCGTCCACTGCCCGCGCAGCCACGCCTATTTCAAGCACGCCCGGTTTGAACGCGAACGTCTTGCCAAGGCTGGCGTAAACCTTTGCCTCGGCACCGACAGCCTCGCGACCACCGCCCGGAGCGGCAACCAAAAGCCCGAGCTTGATTTATTCGCCGAAATGCGTTTGCTCGCCGAACGCGACCCCGGCGTTTCGCCGGCTGACATTTTGCGCATGGCCACGGTAAATGGCGCGCGCGCCCTCGGACTAGCCGGTAAAATCGGTGAACTGTCCAAAAACGCATTCGCCGATATCATCGCCATCCCGTTCAATGGCGAGATTGGCAATGTCCACGAGACGTTGCTCAAACACACGGGCAGCGTCAGAGCGAGCCTGATTGAGGGAAACTGGGCAATTCCGCCGCAGTGAGTGTAGATTCATACTTTGAGGTCCGCACGGTTCAAAGCCTTTTTGCTCGTAAATCACAAATCGCAAGCCGTAAATTCCAGCCGTGACATCGTTGAACACCGAACTTAATCAACGCTTGGACGAATTGCGCGAACAAAACTTGTTTCGCGAATTGCGACGCGTGGATTCCGCCCAAGGTCCGCGCCTGGAGATGGGTGGGAAAACATTTCTTAATTTTTCGTCCAACGATTATCTCGGCTTCGCGAGCCATCCCACTCTAAAATACGCCGCACTCAAGGCCACCGAAACCTTTGGCGCCGGGACCGGCGCGTCGCGCCTGATTTGCGGCTCGCTAGCGCCGTTTCACGAATTGGAGGCTGCACTCGCCGCCTTCAAGCAAACGGAAGCCTCGCTGGTTTTTTCCACCGGCTACGCGGCCGCGCTCGGCACCATTTGCGCCCTCGTTGGCAAGGACGACATTCTCATTCTGGACAAACTGGTGCATGCCTGCATCGTAGATGCCGCCCGGCTCTCTGGAGCCAAAATTCGCGTTTTCGACCACAACGATTTGAATGATTTGGAAGACAAATTAAAATGGGCTGCCGGAAAATCCCGTTCGCAAAATCCGAAACACCAAACACTGATCGTAACCGAATCCATTTTTTCCATGGACGGTGACCGCGCCCGGCTCCGCGAAATCGCCGTCCTCAAAGAAAAATATGGCGCCTGGCTCATGCTGGACGAGGCACACGCCACCGGGATCGTAGGCCACCAGGGTCGCGGTCTGGCGGACGAACTGGGCGTAGGCCCTCAAATTGAGATCCATATGGGCACTCTCGGAAAAGCCATGGGTGCAAGCGGTGGTTACATTTGTGGTTCGCGGGTGCTCATTGATTTTCTGATCAATCGCGCTCGCAGCTTCATTTTTTCCACCGCTCCCGTCCCGGCTGCTGCCGCTGCCGCCGCCGCGGGAATTCAAATGGCCCGATCGGAAGAAGGCGATCAGCGGAGAATGAATCTGTTCAAACGCGTGGAAGAGCTGCGTTCTCAATTCAAGGTCATGAATGCAACCTCCGACAGCGCGATTGTTCCCTTGATTCTCGGCTCCGAAAAATTGGCAGCCGACACCGCCGCACAATTGCGCGAACAAGGAATCTTTGTTCCCGCCATCCGTTATCCCACCGTGGCGCGGAATGCGGCCCGCTTGAGAATCACATTGACCGCCAAGCATTCCGCGGCGGATGTGGCACACCTGATCTCAGCTTTAAAAACGTCGGGTGTCGAACTTTAGCTGGCGGACTCGATGAACGCGCTGGCAAAAACCGATCAAAA
Organism: Verrucomicrobiota bacterium; assembly: GCA_050008355.1. Lineage (GTDB taxonomy): Bacteria > Verrucomicrobiota > Verrucomicrobiia > Limisphaerales > UBA11358 > UBA11358. Next base: position 10,077 of record JBEKMT010000117.1, on the reverse strand, counting down.
ATTTGTGTGGCATCCATTCACGCAAATGCGGGACTGGCTGAAATCTGAACCCATCGTCATTGCCAGTGGCCATGGCACGGTATTGTGCGACACCCGGGGCCGCAAATATCTCGACGCGAATTCTTCAATCTGGACCAATCTGCACGGACATCAGAACCCCAAAATCAATGCGGCAATTTCGCGTCAATTAAAGAAAATATCCCATTCTTCAGCTTTGGGCCTGGCCAACGGACCGGCTAGTCGGCTAGCGGAAAGATTAGTGCGCGTCGCCAACCGGTCGACACACCGGCCCACCCTAAACAAAGTCTTCTTTTCGGACGACGGATCGACAGCGCTTGAAGTCGCCTTGAAGCTGGCCTACGAGTTCACCCGCCGCACCCATGGCCAACCGACGCAGCGCGCATCCTCGCGAACCACGCAACCCCAATTCCTTTCCCTCGCGGGGGCCTACCACGGCGACACCATTGGCGCGGTTTCACTTGGCCACATTGATCTTTTTCATAAGGCTTACGGCGGGATGTTGTTTCCCACAGACCACGTCATGTCGCCCTATTGTTATCGTTGCCCGTTCAATCGCGCCCGGCCGGAACGCGATGATGCGCGGAGGTATCGCAAATGCCACTGGGAATGCGTCGGCAAAGTGGAACAGAGGTTTTCAGCGCAAATGAAAAAAGGCAACCCGTTCGCCGCCTTTGTTTTCGAGCCATTGATGCAAGGAGCCGCGGGAATGATTCCACAACCCGCAGGCTGGCTGAGCCGCGTCGCCGATATCGCGCGTGGTTACGGCACCTTGCTTATCGCGGACGAAGTCATGACTGGATTCGGCCGAACCGGCGGGATGAAACCATCGGCAACCCGGCCTACCCTGGCTCATGACACATCCGGATTCGACACGCTGTTTGCCTGCCACCATGAAGACGTGCAGCCAGATTTTCTCTGTGTGGCCAAGGGACTGACCGGCGGCTATCTGCCCATGGCGGCCACGCTAACAACGCAAACTGTTTTCAATGCGTTTCTTGGCAGATACGATGAATTCAAGACGTTTTTCCACGGCCACAGTTTCACGGGCAATCAATTGGGTGCCGCCGCCGCACTCGCCAGCCTCGAGATCTTACAAAGCCAAAAATCAGTCCAATCACGGCATCGTCTGGAAATAAACCTGCACCGGGAACTCCAATCGCTCTGGAATTTGCCCCACGTCGGCGACATCCGCCAGGTCGGACTGGTGGCGGGAATTGAACTGGTGAAAAACTGGCAGACACGCAAACCATTCGACCTCCGCGAACGCGTCGGCATCCGCACTTGCGAAGCAATGGCGCGACGCGGCGTGCTAACTCGGCCGGTCGGAAACGTTATCGTCCTGATGCCCCCGTATTGCACCACCCCTGCAGAAACCCACGAAATCGTCACCGCCTTGCGTGAATCCGTGAACGAAGTAACGGGCAACGCTTGAGACAAGAGTGAAGGCGGGAACCCAAAAACGCACCCTGTTCCCGAGCACTCGTCACTCCTTGTAACGTACTTTCTCAATTCCCCGCCGTGAGCCGGATGATTTCACGCAGCGTTGTCTGAGGCTTGAATTTCACAAAATGATCCAGTTTTTCCACCAACGGTTTGCGTCGCCGCATGTCATCAAACACCGGCGAGCCCGTCACGCCGTAACCTTGCGATGACGGCGCATAAGCCTGCGCATACGGGATTAGCTCAATCTTCGATTGTGAGCCTAATGTGGACACCACCAGCCGGGCGAGTTCCAGCATGGAGATTTCCTCCGTGCCGCCGATGTTAAAAATTTCGCCACGCGCCGGCTCGCAATGCTGCAGGCGCACCAGCGACTCCACCACATCAGTCACCAGGCAAAAGGAACGCGATTGCGTGCCGTCGCCGAACACTTTCAAAGGTTCCCCGCTTTTTGCCGCGCTAATGAAGCGCGGCAACACCATGCCGTAACGTCCCGTTTGACGCGGCCCCACTGTGTTAAACAAGCGCGCTATGATCACCGGCAAACGCTTTTCCCGCGCATAAGCCAGGGCAAGGAATTCATCCGTCAGCTTGGAACACGCATAACTCCAGCGCGACTGCCCGGGTGGACCGATGAGTAAATCGTCGTCCTCGGCAAACGCCGGTTTCGCGCTCTTGCCATAAACCTCGGAAGTCGAGGTGAGCAGCAGAGGCGTGGAATGCTTCGCTGCAGCCCGCAGCAAAATTTGGGTTTCATTGAAACTCGCTTCCAGCACTTGCAACGCGGATTTTACCACGAGTTCCACGCCGACCGTCGCTGCCAGGTGAAAAACAAACTGCGCCCGCGCCGCCAGTGCCACCAATTCCTCACACTCGGAGACTTTGGAATGAATGATCTGTAACCGCGGATCCCCTTCAAATGCGCGCAAATTTTCGCGGCTGCCGGTTGAAAAATCATCAATAACCACCACATTTTTTCCATCCCGCAACAAACGGTCAACCAGATGCGACCCGATAAACCCCGCGCCGCCGGTGACCAGCACAAGTGACGGCTGATGGGCAATCGTTGCAACGCTCATTGGGTTACGGTATTAGTGTGGACTTGTACTGCCATTAATTCCGGCTTGTGAATGACCATTTGCGGATTGCGCACAAGTGCGGCCGCGATTGTTTCGGCCAGCTTCTGACGGAACTCAGGATTTTCAATCTTCGCCGCTTCCGCCGGGTTTGACAAATAACCACCCTCAATTAATATCGCGGGGCGATTCTGCCCCCGTAATACCGAGATAAACCGCGCCCGCCTGACCCCGCGATCTTCCTCGCCATTCGCCCGCAACAAAGCAGTGTGCAGATGGACGGCCAGTTGGAGGTTTTGGGCGTCAAAATTATTGTTTGGCAGATTCTCTTGCCAAGGATCAGCATAATTGCGAGTCAACGTGGACGGCATGCCCGTAGGCGTCAGGCAATACGTTTCCAGACCAGCCTGCTTTTTATCCGGGGCGGCGGAATTAAAATGCAGGCTGATGAATAAATCCGCTTGATGACTTTCCGCAAACGAAACGCGATTGGAATGGGAAACATCGCAATCAATTGTCCGGGTTAAATACACCTTCCACCCCTCCTGTTCCAGCAGCGGTTTGATCCGTTTCGCCAGGTCCAGCGTGAATTCCTTTTCCGGCCTGTGATCCAGCACGCTGATCGTCCCGTTGTCCGTGCCGCCATGACCGGGGTCAAGCACGATGACATGTTCTCCGCCAAACGTCAGCGGTTTCTCGCAGAGCAATGGCTCCAGGTTCTTTTGCAAGTCGAGCCCATGCATGAAAACCTCGCCATCAATCATTTCCGGGTCAAAACCGAGATTGACTTCCCGGCCGTTCCAGGATGCCGCCCGGCTGCCCAGGGAGAAGATCATCTCCCCGTTACGCGAAATCATGGCATACGTCGCCATCGGCGAATCCGTGAGACGCTCCGGCTTTTCGAGGTTATGCTCCGTCGCCCAGCTGCTGACCGATGTCCAGGTCGTCACCGGCGACGGCGGTCGAATGCCATTTGTGGGCTTGCCCTGCGCAGGCCTGACCGGCATGGTCAACCCCGGTGGTTGATTGATGGCTACGCCTGTGATATTGGCGGGCCCCGCTACTGAGGGGACAGCATTGGAAGCCCCACCAGCAGCCGACCATACCTGCGGCACCGGCGCGCTCGGAGGCGTGGCGCAGCCCGTCAAAAACAACAGCGCGCCGCAAAAAATCAAACCCACAAATTTGAACACACAACAATTTTGCGTAACATGAAACCGGACTCAAGATGTTTCGGAAGATTCTCTTTCCAGAAACTCAAATCCCCGTCTTCGCCACACTGCCCTAAGTCTAACGAAGTCTTGCAGCGCTCATCACCGGTCTTAAAACCAAAAGCGGTCTTGCGCTATTGGCTTTCGACTCCTGCCGACTTCTCCCCACCCAGTAGACACCGGACCGCAAACCCTGACACTCGCAAACTGAGTCGGCTTCAGCGAGATGCCCACGGTCTCCTCCTACGCGTTCCCAACGCGACAACCTCCCGGAGCGGAGCATTTTATCTTACTCCGCTTGTTTACGGCTTGCACTTCCGGCATCATTTCCGGCGAACGTGAAAATTCTTGTCGCCATCACCGGAGCCACCGGTGCCCTTTACGCCCAGCGCCTGCTCGACAATCTCGACCCAAGCCGGCACGAAATCCATGTAGTGCTTAGCAATTATGCGCAGCAAGTCATCGCCGAGGAATTGCCTGCCGGATTGATCCTGCCCGAAGGCGTCAAAACGCACGGCCTCAAAAGCATGAACGCCCCCTTTGCCAGTGGCTCAAATCCGCCCGACGCCATGGTCGTGATTCCCTGCACCATGGGTACCATGGGCCGTATTGCCCACGGCTACAGCGAGGATGTCTTGCTCCGTGCCGCCGACGTCGTCCTGAAAGAAAAGAAGAAACTGATCCTCGTTCCGCGCGAAACTCCGCTCAGCCTTATTCATGTCAAAAACATGGAACTGTTGCTGCTAGCCGGCGCCACCATCCTGCCAGCCAATCCAAGCTTATATATGAACCCCAAGACCCTCGTCGAGGTCGTCGACACCGTCGTCGCACGCGTGCTGGACCATCTCGGCGTACTCAATAAGCTCTCACCGCGCTGGGCGGAGGAGAAAGAATGACTCCTAACCGAGCCTGTGTGTGCTGACTGTCACCGTTGATCTCTCGATAAAATGATTTCCGTAATTCAAAAATGGGGCTCCTTCGTGCGCTTCACGCACACCGTCTTTGCGCTGCCGTTCGCGCTGGCGGCGATGCTCGTAGCGGCACGGGACAATCGCGGCTGGCCGGGCTGGAAAACCTTCGGGCTTATCCTCGCCGCCATGGCCTGCGCCCGCACCTGTGCCATGGCGTTCAATCGCATAGTCGACCGCAAATTCGACGCGTTGAATCCGCGCACGAAAAATCGCCATCTGCCTGCTGGCACCATCTCTCTGTTCAGTGCCATCAGCCTTTGCGTTTTGTCCGCCGCAGGCCTAGTTGCCGCCAGCTACTTTCTGAATCCGCTGTGCTTTTATTTGTCACCCGTCGCGCTCGCTCTGGTCTGTTTTTATTCGCTCACCAAGCGTTTCACCGATTACACGCACGTTTTCCTCGGCATCGCCCTCGCCCTCGCCCCCGCCGGCGCCTGGCTGGCTGTCAAGGGAATGAATGTTTCAATTCTGGAGATCCTGCAAATGACCGTGCTCGCCGCCGCCGTGATCCTGTGGCTTGTAGGCTTCGACATCATTTATGCCCTGCAGGATTATGAATTCGATAGATCACACGGACTCCGTTCACTCGTTGTTGCCTGGGGACCCAAAAACGCCCTGGCCGCTGCCTTTCTCGCCCACATGATTATGTGCGGCTTGCTGGTGGCGTTCGGGATTTTGTGCGGATTCCGCATCGCTTACTTCGTCGGTTGGCTGATCATTCTCGGTTGCCTCGTCCTCGAACACTGGATTGCACGTCGCCGCAGCTTGAACTGGATCAACCTCGCTTTCTTCCGGCTAAACGCCCTGGTCGGTGCCGTTTTCCTCGCCGTAGTCGCAACGGAAGTGATCTTCCAAGGCGGCTTCCGGGTGCGCTAACCCCTGTCTGCCAATCGTAATGGGGTTCTGCCTTTCGCTGAACTTGTGCCTCGGTCGCAAATTTAAAATACCCTGTAACATATTTCCGGTTTTGCTTCTGAAGGGGGCAGAGACACGATAAATATTAATACGCCCATGACAGAACCAGATAAATGTCCGCAATGCGGTACACCGCTATCACCAGGTGCCCTGGCCGGACTTTGCCCCGCTTGCCTGCTCAAAGCCGGCGCAGCGGCAGACAGCGTCACGGACCTTAAACAACCAACGTTCAATCCCCCGGCCATCGCCGAACTCGCCCCCAAATTTCCCCAGTTGGAAATCCTCGAACTCATCGGCAAAGGTGGAATGGGCGCGGTTTACAAGGCGCGACAGAAACAACTGGACCGCATTGTTGCGTTAAAGGTTCTTCCGCCCGGAGTCGGCACCGACGCCGCATTTGCCGAGCGCTTCACCCGTGAAGCGCGGGCGCTGGCCAAGCTGAATCATCCCAACATCGTTACCCTTTACGAATTCGGCGAAGCCAGCGGACAATTCTATTTCCTCATGGAATTTGTGGACGGCGTGAACCTACGTCAGTTGCTACATAACACCCGTATTGCCCCGCGCGAAGCCCTGGCGATTGTGCCCCAGATTTGCGATGCCCTGCAATTTGCTCACGACCACGGCGTCGTTCACCGAGATATCAAGCCGGAAAACATTCTGCTGGACCGGCACGGCCGGGTGAAGGTCGCCGACTTCGGCCTCGCCAAAATCATCGGCGGCGAGGTTAGCGAACCCGCGGCACCCCGCCAGCCCTCAGCCGACTCAACTAACCTGACCGACGCCGGCAAAGTAATGGGCACGCCAAACTACATGTCGCCCGAGCAGGCGGAAAATCCCAGCGACGTCGATCATCGCGCCGATATCTACGCACTCGGCGTGGTGTTTTACCAGATGCTCACCGGTGAATTACCTGGTAAAACCATTGAACCGCCATCGAGGAAAGTTCACATTGATGTACGCTTGGATGAAATCGTTCTGCGCGCCCTGGAAAAGAAACCAGAGCTGCGCTACCAAAAGGCAAGTGTGTTCAAGACGCAGCTTGAAACCATTTATGAAGAACCCGGGAAATCCGAAATCCAAAATCCGAAGCCCAGAATTAGATCCCGATTCTCACGCACCAACATGGCGACGGCGACGCTCGTTGCCATCATCGTGATGAGCGCGGTGCTGCTCGCGCTGAAACGACATTACGCCGCCCCGCCAACCACCCTGACGCAGTCGGAGTTTATTTGCATGTTTGAGGCAAACCAAATTGCGCATGCCACGATCAAGATGAGCGGTCAGAGGTCACAATTGACGCCGGTTAGTGGTTACTATTTCCAGACCGACAAGAACGGCAAATTGACCAAGAAAGAAGTTCCTTTTATGGCTCCGAATATCCTGCTAACTCAGAAAATGCTGGATGAACTGCTGCCCTCCGACCGCATTGAAGCAGAAGCCCCCAACACGATGTTGATGGGTGTAGTCTGGGGCGTCGCACCATTCCTCATATTGGCAGTCCTGTTGCTCGTTCCCGGAATAATCATCTATATTATCTGGCGAGCGGTGAAGCAGCCTGCTGCAGCCGGTCCGGCTCCCCCGCTCCTCAAAAAGCCCGACACATTCTTGCGTTGGTTTGCGGTGACTACGCTGGCGATGATGGTTGTTCTCTTTGTGATTGCGATACTGGGTTTGATCGCCGCCGTCGCAATTCCGAATTTTATCAGGGGACAAGGGCAAGCGCTCGCCCTTCGCCAACAAACAATTGAAACAGGCGCTCAAGATGGAACCTCCAACAACTTCTATATCGGACAGGCACATTTTCCCCGCGGTGATTCGATTGAGATCACTACGGTCGAGCGAACTGAACACCAGATCACAGTCAAAGGACACTACAATCTCGTCAGCGCCGATCATGCTTCACTTAGCCTTTATATCACCACCAGGATACAATCGGATTCACCCGAGGATGCGAGCCAGACCATGTTCATTTCCAAGGGCAGTGGCGATTTTGAATTGATCCATTCACACGTCATGGCCGGACTTCCACATGTGTCGATGTATGCCAACAGACATTCCTTTGCTGATTTATATTTCGGGACTCAGGATGAGGCGGGGCGCGAAAGCAGACTGAATTTGAGCGACAACCAAGCCCAAAATGACGCCAGTTTGTGGGGATTTGGACCGGTCATTGAAACTATCGTAGAATCCAGCAACGGTGACAGGGGTTACGATTTGGACCGTGCATACATGACGGAGACTGGAAACCCGCCAGGACCGGGCGCTGATTTGGTGGTCCGCAAATCCCCAAACGGAACGGATTCCCTCTACTTCGTTGGCACACGCGCAGAACTCTTTCCCGATGGCGATGTGCGCTGGACCATGGCGGCGTGCATCGTGGCCACGAACCTCTCCATCATTCCTGAATCGCCGGACGCCTTCACAAACGCGTACGGCTTGGCCTGGCACGAGGCACTGATACCACAACCCCCGACACATCCGGAAGCGTGCCAGCCGAAAACCTACGAATTCCAGACACTTGAAGGCAACATAGGCCTGTTGCAAGTCCTCGGCACGAATGCCAATCCACGTGGCGTCGGAATCCGTTACAAACTACTTCAGAAACAACCGGAGTCGGCTGCAGAAAACTCAACAATCAATGGCGAAGCTCTCGTCGTAGTCGACACATTTCCGCTTTCTGGTGCGAAAGACGTCGAGTCGGGAGAAACTGAGATTGGCAAGGCCATCCGGCCATCCCTAATCTGCTGGTCTTTCACGCCAAATCGCAATATTGGGAGAACGGGCAGACACGGACTCCACGTCGCCGATTGACCTCTGAAGATTCCAGCCAGGAGAACAGCGCGCGTGGAGATATATTCGCCACAACGCATTGGACCGTCGTGCTTGCGGCGGGGAGACGTTCCTCACCGCAATCAGCCAACGCCCTGGAGGAACTGTGCCGCGCTTATTGGGTTCCCCTCTACGTGTATGTGCGGCGGCGGGGATACACGAAGGAAGATGCAGAGGACCTCACCCAAGCTTTCTTCGCCGGGCTGTTGGAGAAAAATGATTTCGCCAACGTAAGTTCGGATCGCGGACGCTTTCGCGCTTTTCTGCTCGCATCCTTGAAACATTTTCTCGCCAACGAATGGGACAAGTCCCAACGCCAGAAACGCGGAGGTGGCACGGCGCATCTGTCGCTCGATTGGCAAAACGCCGACACCAGGTTTCAAGTAACCGACACCGGCGAACCGGGCCCTGAACAGGCCTTCGACCGCGAATGGGCGGTAACTCTGCTAGCCAAGGTAATCGAACGCCTGCAGGTGGAAAACGAAGCCGACGGTCGTGGAAAACAATTCACGCAATTGAAAATGTTTCTCACCACCGGCAAGGGAGAAGCATCCTATGCTGGAGCGGCACATAACCTGGGCATGGATGAAACCGCGGTACGCGTGGCGGTCCATCGCCTGCGGAAACGGTACCGCCAACTACTGCGCGACGAAATTGCCCAGACTCTCTCCAACCCGGCTGACCTCGACGAGGAAATGCGAGCGCTTTTCAAAGCCTTTGGATGAAGACTCCTGAGATGTGTTAATTGATCGCGTCTCCTTATGCGAATGACTGCCAAGAAAATCCTGACCGCTGAATCCAAATTCCCAACTGCTAAACTTTCGTTTTCAATCCACAAGCCCGAACGAGACACCACCCGCGAATCGCTTCGAAGATCGCAAACAAACCAGCCGCCACAAAGACCAAACCCAATCCAAGCGATTCATCCACCAACACAATGCCTGCAATGAGACAAATCGACCCTATCACCCCTCGCGCGATCCGTCCGGTGCGCCGGATGTTGGGTCGAAAGAACTTGCTCACGCCACGAATCTACCACATCCGTTTTATATGGCAAGTGGCAGTCAATTAGCCCAAATTAGAGTTCCGCGGGTCTTTTTTTATGAATTGGTCACAATATTTTAATCTGGATGAGCATTTCTTGCTGGCCTCGGTCTTTTGGAGCGCAGTGGCCAGTGGCTATTGGATTTACGGCTGGAAACAAAAATCATGGATCCCCCTTGCCGGCGGAGCGATCATGATGGGTGTCTCATTCTTCATGCCCGCACTGACCATGTCCCTGGTTTGCATTGCGACCATGTTCGGCGTCTGGTGGCTGATGAAAAATAGTTAACGCGTTTTCTCACTTCCATCATTGCGCCCTTCCGAGCCCCAACCTCAGACCCGTCGCTTGCACTTTGGAAACAACGTGGCCATTTACTGCATCCAATTCGTCATCGTCGTGTAATTGAAAGTCATATCACTCGCGCTATAACCTTTGTACCACTTGGCATGGCCGTCGCCGAACAGGACATTTTGACCTTGCGAATGCACCTGCCACAGCTCGTAAGGCGTACCATTGGTCGGGCCGCCGACGCAATTCTGCGAATAGTCGTCCTTGTCTGCATCCAGCGG
>JBEKMT010000116.1:0-17093 GCA_050008355.1 Verrucomicrobiota bacterium | reverse complement strand
CATCTCCGATTGTTCCAGCTGGTTTGCCAGCCCGTTCACTTCATCCCAATTCTCCGGACGGGGAGTGAGCTGCAAGTACAAGCGATAATTTGCCAGCGCTGTTTGTTTGTCGCGTAAATATTCCTCGCTAACAGTCGCCAAGTTCAGGATAGCGGCGCCGAAATCCGGATCCGCGCGCACGGCGGCGGCAAAAAACCTGACCGCGTCACGGGGCATTCCGCGCTGGATGCGGGCCAGGCCAAGTCCATTATAGGCCTCCGCATCACCAGGCTTCAGAGCCAGAACACTGCTGAAACTTCTCTCCGCCGCCACCGTCTCACCCAACCGCAACTGGGCGGAACCGAGCTTGAGCCAACCTGCGGGGTCGTTATTACGACGCAGGGTATAAGCGGTGAATTCGATTTTCGCCGCGTCCGGCTGGTTTTGCTCCAGCCAGAGACAGCCGAGGTTGAAATGCGCTTCAACCAGATCGCGATCCAGATCCAGCGCACGCTGGTAGGCCGCGGCGGCGGCCTGGGCCTGGTTATCGTTCTGAAGGGCCACGCCATAGTAATTCCAAACCTGGGCGTTCGTGGTTAGCAAGCTTGTCGCGGTTTTGAACCGGGCGGCGGCATTTGCGAAATCGCCGCGATCCAGATATTTTTTACCCTGGAGAAACGCGCGCGGCCCCGCCGGGGTGCAACCGGCAACGACGAGCGACAGGGCGACCAGCATCATTGCACTATAAATTGAAATTTTTTTGGCCAGCATCCGCCGTGGTGGTAACATCCGCGGACGAAAGTGTCAAGAAACGCACGGCTCCAACTTATAGTGTTCGCTCTCATTGCCCTCGGCTGGAAGGCGGTGGCGGCGGACTTTTTCACACCCTCTTCAACCAATTCCAGCAGCCGCGTGGTCATTGCCGAGGGTGATGACCTGCTGGACGCTTTTTTGCCTGACGATCGGCGGGTTGAATCGGTTTTCAATCTCGGCCTGCTGCGCTTCACTCATACCACCAATATTGTCGCGGCCTGGCGAAGCCTGGTCACAACGAATGACACGGTTGGCATCAAGGTTTTTTCACAGCCCGGTCCGTTCTGCGGCACACGTCCGGCTGTGGTCGCCGCCGTCGCCCTGGGATTGATGACAGCCGGCGTGCCGGCGGATAAAATCATTATTTGGGACAAACACGCGGATGACTTGCAGGCGGCCGGGTATTTTTCGCTGGGGAAAAAACTGGGGGTGCGGGTGGCAGGCGCGGCGGAATCCGGCTACGATGCCAAGACCTTTTATTTGCCTGATTCGCCGGTAATTGGTGCCCTCGTTTGGGGGGACCTTGAGTTTGGGCAGACCAACCGGGAAGCGGGAAAAAGGTCCTTCGTTTCCAAATTGGTCAGCCAGCAAATCACCAAAATCATCTCCGTTGCGCCTTTGATCAACGAGAACAGCGCTGGCATCTGTGGGCATCTTTTCAGCCTTGCACTGGGCAGTGTGGACAATACGCGCCGTTTTGAGGGCGATCCTGACCGCCTTTCTGTCGCCCTGCCTGAAATCATTGCCCTGCCCAGTATCGGTGACCGGGTGGCGTTGAACGTCACGGATGCATTGCTGGGCCAATATCAGGGCGGCCCGGCCGGATATCTTCAATATTCCACGGTCCTGGACCAGATGTGGCTTAGCCACGACCCAGTGGCGCTCGATGTATTATCGCTCAAAGAACTGGCGCGCGAGGCCAAAACCTTTGGCACAAAGCCTTTGCCGGTGGATTCCGAAATTTATACCAATGCCACCCTGCTGGAGCTGGGCGTGGATGACCCGGCCCATATTCAAGTTGAAAGGGTGCAGTAGCTGGGGCGTTCTAATAAGATTCGGATTTGCCTTTCGGTACGTGGTGACGCAATTTCAATCCGTCCAACAAACCTGATGAAATGTTCTCCGCATCATGCCGAAGCGATTTCGATCTGCGCCTATTGCGGCCGGGCGTTGTGCGCCGATTGCGCCAAGCCATCGTCGACGCAACGAATGGTCTGTTCGGAGCAGTGTGCGACAACACTGGCCCGGGCGGACAAGGCGATGGCGTTGATCCTGCAGAAGAGCCTGCAAAGCGCGCAAGCCAGCGCGTTTTACTCCTATCTTTGTGGCGGGCTCTCGGCGGCGGGCGCAGTGGGGGCATGGTTTTACATGCCCGTACCATTTTTGATCTGGTTCACGGCCGGCTGCAGTGTGGTCTTCATCGCCTCGGGAATCTGGTACGGACGGATTGCGCGGAAACAAGCTGACGAATAAGGAGATTTCCCGGCCCGATGAAATCTGTGTCCCGTTCGCGAGAGTCAATCATCAGCCACAGACAGTAGTCGGGAATTGGCGGTAAGATTAAATTTCGTTTCCCTTATGGCGCCATTTGCCGTCGCTTCAAGGGTCATGTGTTGTTCGACGGTCAAGTTGACCAGCGTGCCCATCTCCGAATCGAACCAGGCTTTGCCCAAAATGGCTCCACCAGTCAATTCCCGGAGGGGAATAATAGAGTAATCAAACGTGATACTGATTGTAGGATTGAGATTGCATAAATGCCTCCTGCTGACGGCGCATGCGCCGGATTTCCCGCCGGAGAAAACCAGCCGCCGTCAGTCGGGCGGTCTGATACAGCCAGCCGGGCAGAATGGCTTTATCGGAAATGCACCCGGCCTTTTGTGCGAGGATGATAAACACCGCCTGCGTGATCTCTTCGACGGCGTGAACGTTGCCGGTCTTCCGCAACGCGGCGAAATAAACCAGATTTATATGGCGCTCAACCAGCGCGGCAAAGACAGGATGGGAGTTTTCCACGGCGAATTACCGCAATAAATCCATGTCGGTCGCGTCGTGCATCCATCTATGAATGTCCGCCGGCGCAAATAAGAGCCAACCAATTTTGAAGATGATTTACGTGGATTGCGTGGGGTCGGGCAGTGGCTGCTTTATCACCGCCTTATTTTTCCGGGCGAGTCTGGCCCTTTCCGCGGCCGCTTTTTGGCGGCGGAGGCATTCATGGCAAATACCGTGGGTGGTGGGGGTATCAAAACCCATCTGCATGAATTTTTCCAGGGGCATCCATTCATTGTGGTAATTAATTTGCCGGCACCAGGAACAGACGCGCATGAATTTCTCCAGGTAGTTGATGCGTTCCAATATGCGGCGCGTCGAATTGCTGACGAGGAACCAGATGGCGAGCACAAGCAGGAATTCGAGCGTGGAACGCCGGTAAACGAAAGCGAAGGGATGATCCGAGAAGATCAGCGACGGCAGTTTAAGCAGTTCATTCAGGTAACAGATCACCATGATGGCCAGGAAGCCAAGATTTTGGTATAAAACGATTCTCGACAGTTGCGAATTCTTTTTCATATGTCAAAAGATGATTCGCGGAAGGTAATTTGTGCCCCCAATCCACCTTCTCCAACCGCGCAAATTTTCCAATGAAAGCTAACGCATAAAATGTGCCAGAATTCTCAGCCCGCCTTTTCGCCACCATTTTACAGCCACGAATTTTTTGCCGGCGGACGAAGTCCACGAACGAGACAAGTCAGTGCTCCAAAAATTGAATGCCGGAAAAAAATTACTCGGCAGGGAATAAAAACCAAAGCGCGGGATGCGGAATGTTCAGATATAGAAGCGAACAAATAACTTCAAGCGTTGATGATCCGAATAAATGTGAACCTTCACCAAAGACGTGGTGGAGGTTCGCGCAAAGATCAGCCCACGGTCAACCCGGCGGCGGATGCCGGCTTGCAAATCCGGCCGGCAATTAATTTCCGGCGCTCCGCCGCGGCTGCTCACTGCGGCTGAATTGTAACATAAGCGGTCACGCCGTTTTCCATGACCGGCTGATAAACTGCGCCGTCGGATTGGTAACAAACTATCCCATTGATGGTAATTGGACTGGCATCGGGCGGAAGCGTGGACACCGTCACGCCAACCGGCGCTGCCACCACGATGAAAGTGCCATCGGATTGCTGAACGTAGAAGGCACCACCTGCGTAGTAATAGGTTGTGTCCCCTACAACCACGGTTTCAGAGTCCGGCGGCATGTCGGTAACGACCGCATCCACTGGCGGAGCAATAACCACATACCCTGAAGGCCCGTTGTCATAAAAAACACCCTGAAAGTAAAAATAAGGATGTCCCCGCACACCGATGCTGCGGAAACCATCCGGCAAGCGGTCGATCCGCATGCCGGCGTGGTAATCGGACCAGAATGCGGATTGGCGCCGTTCTTCGCCTATGTCCATTCGCTGGCGATCAGATTGGTCAGCGCGAGCCCGGTCGACCGCGACCGGCGCCGGTCGGGAATGGTCGAAGACCTTGGGTTGGCCATGATCTGCAGGCTGGGCTTCGGGGCGAGGAGTGGCTGGCTCCGGATGCGGTGAGGCGGGCCGCGCCGGAGCCGGGCTGCGATTATTGCCATGAAGACTGCCCCAACCGGCATTAACGACGTCCGGACACAAGGCGCCGACAACCAGCAACGCCGACAAACAAGAGATACGATCAAGAGTATGGAATTTCATAAGCGTTGCGGTTAATTCGTTTTCCCGGCGCCGGATCCGCCCGTTTTCGTTTGAATTTGGGTCGCTCCCGGCGGCCGTTCGAATATGAAATCCGAGTCAGCGATGCGATCGGTCAGGTTCCAATCGCTGATTATTGCGGTGAATTCCGGTTCGCCGGGTTCATTTTTGTAGGTGATGACAAATTTGCGGATCAGCGGTTGCGGACCGTCCTGAATCCAGACCTGCCAGTCCACATTGTCCTGCGTGAAGGCAAGGTGATGGCAGTCAATGCCGAGTACCGGCGAGACTCCGAAGTACCTGGCCGTCTCCACTTTTTCCATCGCATTCTTATAGGGGTTGCTCAGTGCCAGATCCACCAGCGGGAGGTCAATACCTTGATCGTGCGCGGCATCGGCGGTTTTATCCAGAGTGGAAGGCATGTCCGTGGTGCTGTACCAATTGTGCCTGCGATCCAAAATCGTCAGGGTTTTTCCGTCATACCAGAAACCGCGCGCCGACAACGGCGAGCTGATTTCCAGCCGAAGACCGTCCGGACGTTTGACATCCATCGTCACCGTCCGGCTGAATTGGATTTTCTGCCCCGTTTCATCGACATGCTCGCGCCAGACTTCAGCGCTGAGAGTGAAGGCGTGCGTGTGCGCGAGGAAATCGCAGGCAGAACGCAGCACCGACTCTGCTCGGGGAGAAATGTTGGTTTGCGCTGGCGAACTGGTGCAAAAAACCGCACCCGCCAAAAAACTACAACCGATGGTCAATAAACGCTTCATGAAATTTGCCTTGGAAAAATGGGTTTTGAATTCGTGCGTTTGGTTCGTGCGAGAGACTCAATGTTGAATGATTTGCGAACTAATGTCGTCAGCCAATGAGACAACGGATTTAGAAATTCATTCAAAATAAGGCGATGGCGGATGGAGGCTGAATGCGCCCGGGCGCAGCGTGGCACCTGTCCAAAGTCCTGCCAGCGGGGATTCTCGTCGGGCTTGAGTTTCTGCCGCAAATGGATAAGGCTGTGGCCAGTCAGTCATGGCTGCCACTCCGCAATTCATCATCAGATACTGCTGGTTGATCTTCATTGCTTACTGGCTGTTAAGCGCGCTGACCACCAAGAAGATCGTCCAGCGCAAAACATTTTCATCATCCCTGCCGTATCGGGTTCCGGTGATCCTAGGCGGAGTTCTCCTTTGGGACTGGCGCCTGCCCTGGCCCATGAGCTTCGGGCTGACACCGCGTACTGATTTGATGGAATTGGCCGGGGCGATGGTGTGCGTGTGCGGGTTGTTCGTCACGGTGTGGGCGCGCTGGACGCTTGCCGGAAACTGGAGCAGCGGAGTCACTTTTAAAAAAGATCATGAATTAATCAAAACCGGGCCATATCGGTTCGCACGACATCCGATTTACACCGGACTACTCATGATGAGTGTGGGCCTGGCCCTGGACTTCGGGCGTTTGGGCTGCTGGCTTGGAATATTGGCTTGGGTAATCGGGTTTTGGATAAAACTCAAACAGGAGGAATCGCTGATGATGAAACATTTCCCCAATGAATACCCGGATTATTGCCGGCAGGTAAAAGCGCTGGTGCCATTTGTCATTTGAAAATTTGGCGTTACATTATCCGCGTTTCTTTCACAGTCCAAAAATCAAACCAACTTAGATCAATCTTGTTATGCCAAAAATGCGCGCTGCCCAAATCGCCCGTCCGGGGGGATCTTTTGAAATTGTTGAACGTGAAATCCCCTCACCAGGTGCCGGTCAGGTGCGGGTCAAAGTACAAGCCTGTGGCATTTGCCACAGCGATTCGCTGGTGAAGGAAGGTCTTTGGCCGGGACTCAATTATCCCCGTGTGCCAGGCCACGAAGTTGTTGGGGTGGTGGATGCCGTGGGTGCGGGTGTCACGCAATGGCGACCTGGCGAACGGGTCGGAGTGGGCTGGCATGGCGGGCATTGCGGCGCGTGCGACGCCTGCCGCAACGGCGATTTCTTCGGCTGCACCGTGGCCTTGCAAGTCACGGGCATTTCCTTCGACGGCGGTTATGCGGATTACATGGTTGCGCCCGCCATCGGCCTGGCGCATGTGCCGGATGATTTGTCGCCGGTGGAAGCCGCGCCGCTGATGTGCGCGGGCATCACGACTTACAATGCCCTGCGCAACAGCGGTGCGCGAGCAGGCGACCTGGTGGCGGTGCTTGGCCTGGGCGGATTGGGTCATCTCGGGGTGCAATACGCCGTTAAAATGGGTTTTAGAACAGTTGGTATCGCGCGCGGCCAAGACAAGGCGCCCCTTGCCCAGAAGCTCGGTGCCCACCATTACATTGACAGCCAGTCGCAGGATCCGGCGGCAGAACTGCAGAGGCTTGGCGGGGCAAAAGTCATCATCGCCACCGTGACCAATGGCGACGCGATGAGCGCGGTACAAGGCGGACTTGGGTTGAACGGCACGCTAATGGTTCTCGGGGCAGCACAATCGTTGACGGTTTCGCCCCTCATATTGCTGTTGGGAAAGCGGTCCGTGAAAGGCTGGTATTCCGGCACGGCAGCCGACTCCCAGGACACGCTCAAGTTCAGCGTATTATCGGGCGTGCGCTCAATGAACGAAGTCTACCCGCTCGAGCGCGTTGCCGAGGCATATGAAAGGATGGAAAGCGGGAAGGCGCGGTTCCGGGTGGTGTTGGCGACGGGAAACTGATCAAACGCAAGAACAAAATGTAGCGCGAAAGTCGCGAAGAGGTCAAAGCGGACCAAAGACTGACGGGCATGGTCAGTTGGGACTGCTAAATCCCAGCAGCTTGGCATTCAAGCTGCCGCCGCTGAAAAGCATTTCATCCAGAGCCGCTTCGACATGAGGCTGGCTCAATTGTTTCTCGCCCGACTCAACCAAAAACTGGGCGGAACGGCGCATCAATTCCTTCATGAAAGCACCACTGCCGCCTTTGGTTTTCTTGATCAAAAGCGCCAGCAACTTTTCATCAAGATTGAGGCCGGCGCCATACAGCTTGATGAGTTTCCGCCGGCCATCATTATCCGGCAGGGGAAATTCGATGGCTTGATCAATCCGTCCGGGGCGGGAGGTGAGTGCTTGTTCCAACTGATCCGGGCGATTGGTAGTCAGGACGAAGAGCACCTGGGCGTCTTCACGCAAACCATCCATTTCGTTTAGCAAATTGTTCAACACGCTTTCTTCACAAGCATTCCGCATGGAGGTCCGGGCGCGAGCGATCAAATCCACGTCCTCCAGCACCACCATGGCCGGTTGAAGAAACCTGGCCAATTGCATGTATTCCTGTAAAAGTCCAACCTGTTCCGCCGTGATTAATAAGGTGGTGTGATCTTTTAACTGGCTGGCCAGGTAGTGAATCGTATGGGTTTTTCCGGTTCCCGGCGGCCCGTAAAAGAGCAAGCCTTTCTTGAGGCCCAACCCCAGGCCCAGGAGCTGTGGACGTTGGCTTACAAACCGAGTCACGTTCCGCTCCAATAAGTTCAAGGTTTTTTCCGGCAGGATCACTTCTTCCCGGCGAACACTCTTGAGGCGATGTACTTTGACACCGTTAGCGGTGCCGGAATAATTGTCCACCGCTTCCAACGATATCACCCTTCCCCGGTATGAACCAGCTTGCATCACCTTGCGTTCAATTTGTTCAAGCAATCGACGGGTCGTTTTCAATCCAGACTCGCCGGGGGGAACGGCAATTTCAATGTGATAGCCGCGAGATCGTCCGAACTTTTCAATTCTAGTCAAAAAAACTGAAAAGGGCGTGCCATGATCAGAGCAGAGCCATAACGCCTGTCGCAAACAGCGGGCCGGGATGGCTTCACCCACATCTACTTCGTCGTATTGCAACGGGGCGACCAATACTGCCGAGTCACCCTCAACCAACAAACCTGAAAAAGTGACGGTCTCGAAAGAATGAGGCGCATGGGTGCCGAGCATCTTTTGCGGTTGCAGCGCCCCGGACAATACTTCGTTGATGGCTGACTGCAAATCCAACCGGGCCGTCGCTGGGAATTCGCGCATGGCCGTAACCAGCTCGTGCAACGCAGATTTCTTGAAGTGCTTTTTTAAGCCGGCGCGGACCGTCGGATTTTTCGATTTCGGCATGGGCAGATTGTAAAAAGAGGCCCAACCAATTCAAGTCATGAAACCTATAAGGCTGACTCAGCGGCTGTGCGGCGGTAGTCATTTCCGCTCAAAGAGCAATTCTCCGTCCTTCGTTGACACTTTGATTTTATCTCCCGGCTTGAATTCACCTTCGAGCAGGCGCATGGACAGCGGGTTGAGGAGTTGATCCTGGATGGCGCGTTTTAGGGGGCGGGCGCCGAATTGCGGGTCATAGCCTTCCTTCGCCAGCAGCCGTTTCGCGGCGGCATCCACATCCAAGTTCAGGTTTTGTTGGGCGAGCCGTTTTTCCAGTCGTGTAATCTGGATTTCCACGATCCGAGTCAGTTCCTCCTCGTCGAGGCTTTGGAAGATGATGACATCGTCCACGCGGTTTAGAAATTCCGGGCGGAAATGACGTTTCAATTCGGCCATGACCTTGTCTTCCATGGCCATCCGGGCCCCTGCGGAATTTTTGCCTTCCATGAAATATTCCTGGATGATGGGTGACCCGAGATTGCTCGTCATGATGACAATGGTGTTCTTGAAATCCACGGTGCGGCCCTGTCCGTCCGTGAGGCGCCCGTCGTCGAGCACCTGCAACAGTACATTGAATACATCGGGATGCGCCTTCTCGATTTCATCGAAGAGCACCACCGAATACGGACGCCGCCGCACGGCCTCGCTCAGTTGGCCGCCTTCGTCATAGCCCACGTAACCGGGCGGCGCGCCGATGAGGCGTTGCACGGAAAACTTTTCCAGGTATTCGCTCATGTCGATCCGAATCATCGCGTCCTCGTCGTCGAACAAAAATTCCGCAAGAGCGCGCGCGGTCTCGGTTTTGCCGACACCGGTGGGGCCGAGGAAAATGAATGAACCGATGGGGCGATCCGGGTCCTGCAAGCCGCTGCGGGCGCGTCGGACGGCGTCAGACACGGCTTTGATGGCGGCTTTTTGTCCGATGACGCGTTGGGCAAGGCGCTCCTCCATTTTGACCAGTTTTTGGCGTTCGCCTTCCAACATCCGGGAAACGGGAATGTGCGTCCACGTAGAGACAACGCGAGCGATGTCCTCATCCGTCACTTCCTGGCGCAGTAATGTGGGTCGGGCATCCTGCCCGGTCTTTCCGACCGGCGCGGCGGCAGCGGTTTCCAACCTCGCGAGTTTCTTTTCCAGGTCGGGAATTTTTCCGTATTGGATCTGCGCGGCGAGATTCAAATCCCCTTTTCGCTGGGCTTGTTCCAGTTCGATCTTCGCTTGCTCCAGTTGGGTTTGCACGACACTGACGGCGTTGACCGCGGCTTTTTCATTCTGCCATTGGGCGGTGAGCGCCTTGGATTTTTCTTTGAAGTCGGCCAGCTCTTTGTCGAGCCGTTTCACGCGTTCCTTGCTGGCGGGATCGCGTTCTTTCGCGAGGGAGGCTCGTTCGATCTCCAATTGCAAAATCTGCCGGTCGAGCTGGTCCAATTCGGTAGGTTTGGAATCCAGTTCCATTTTGATGCGCGAGGCGGCTTCATCCACAAGGTCAATGGCCTTGTCCGGCAAAAACCGGTCCGTGATGTAACGTTGGGACAGGGTGGCGGCCGCGACAAGCGCGGCATCCTGGATGCGCACGCCATGATGAACTTCGTAACGCTCTTTTAACCCGCGCAAAATAGCGATGGTCGCCTCGACCGTCGGCTCGACCACCATGACCGGTTGAAATCGTCGCTCCAGCGCAGGATCTTTCTCGATATACTTGCGATACTCATCAAGCGTAGTTGCACCGATGCAGCGCAATTCGCCACGCGCCAGCTGTGGTTTCATGATATTCGCCGCGTCCGTCGCGCCTTCCGCCGCGCCGGCGCCGACGAGCGTGTGCAATTCATCAATGAACAAAAGAATCCTGCCTTCGCTGGCGACGATCTCCTTGAGGAACGCCTTGAGGCGGTCTTCGAATTCGCCGCGATATTTTGCGCCGGCGATCATTGCTCCCAAATCCATCGCGACGAGCTGCTTGTTCTTGAGCGATTCAGGAACGTCGCCGCTGACAATGCGCCGGGCCAGGCCCTCGGCGATGGCGGTTTTGCCGACACCCGGTTCGCCGATGAGCACAGGGTTATTTTTGGTCCGGCGGGTGAGGACTTGCATCACGCGGCGGATTTCCTCATCCCGGCCAATGACCGGATCGATCTTGCCCTGCTTCGCCAGCGCGGTGAGGTCGCGCCCGTATTTTTCCAGCGCCTGAAATTTTGCCTCGGGGTTCTGATCCGTGACACGCTGATTGCCGCGCAATTCGGCGAGCACTTTCAAAACCGCATCCCGCTTCAAACCGTGCCGGGCGAAAATCTTTTTCAACGAGGAACTACCGCCATCCAGCAGGCCGAGCAGCAGATGTTCGGTACTGACGTATTCGTCTTTGAGCTTGTTCGCCTCGGATTGGGCGGCATCCAGGGCCTTCCGCAAATCGCCGCCGACGTAGGCATCACCGGCGCCCTCCACCTTGTGGCGACGCGCGAGCTCGGCCTCCAGATCGGGCTTGAGCCGCGCGACCGGCACGCCGATCCGTTCGAGCAGATCGGGGATGAGACTCTCGGCCTGGCCGATGAGCGCGAGAGCGAGGTGTTCGCCATCAATTTCCTGGTGTGAGTATTCGCGGGCGATGCGTTGGGCGTCCTGCAGCGCCTCCTGGGATTTCTGAGTTAGCTTGTCCGATTGCATACTCCATCAATTGAACGAAATGTACGTTTCGTCAAGTCCGGGGAATTTTACCACGAATTTCGTGGGAGATGCGGAAGACCTCATCATTCGGCCTCCGCCAGCACTTTTTATACTAAAACGGCCGGCCAAATTGTTGTAGTAAGCGGGTATGAACAGCTGAAATTGACCCAAACGACATAGGCACAGTGAAGTGAAACTGATTTGGCGGTTCAACCGCGGCAAGCTGGACGCTCTGCGCGAGATTTATGAAGAGCGCACGCACGCGTTGGTCACCATGTCGTGCATGACGTATTTGTCGGCTTCATCCGGTCCGACTGACGGTTCCAGCCCGCAGGTAGTTTGAACGGATTTTTGTCCACCTGCGTGGCAAACCGGGCCCGCAACCGGAACAAGTCCAACCGGCAGCATAGTGCGAACGAAGCCGCCACCGCTGAACCTGCCGCGCCGGATAACCAGCGTCCCGACCTGGCATCCATGTTCGGAGAAGAGCTGAAGTGTGTGGGCGGGGCGTTGGCGGAATTCCCTATGAACAGCGGGAAGCGGTCGTGTTGCGGCTGTGCAGCGGGATGGGGTTCCACGCGATTGCCCAAGCCATCGCGAACACTGAGGAACCAGAGGCGTCATTGCGGAGGTGGTGTCTTCGCTTGGGATGGAAGGGCATGTGAAAAAGCGCAAAAGTCAACGAAGCGCTCCTCGCGCCAAAGAAGACCGGAATGTGCTGGAAGAAAACTCTGGAAGAAAACTCTTGCAAACCGGTCGAACGGGACGAAAATCACGAAAAGGTCCCACGCCGGTCGTGGAAAAGAAACTTCAAGGATAATCCGAAGTAATGGGTACCAAGAATCCTAAAATTGACGCTTATGTCGCCAAATCGGCGGAATTTGCCAAGCCGATTTTGATGCATGTTCGCAAACTGGTTCATGTTGCGTGCCCGGAGGTCGAGGAGGAATTAAAATGGGGTCATCCGTTTTTCCTCTATAAAGGGCCGCTGTGTATGGTTCCGGCGTTCAAGCGGCATTGCAAATTCGGCTTCTGGGGCTGGAAACTGGTACAGGCAAAAATCCGCGAAACCGACCAGCATGCCAATCTGGATTCCTTGGATAAAATCACGAGCCTGTCCGATTTACCACCGGACAATATTTTGACCGGTTACGTCCGAGCAGCCGTCAGTTTGAAGGATGCAGGTGTCAAAAAACCAGCCAAGCCCAAGGTGAAAATCGAGTTGGTCGTCCCGGACTGTCTGGCGGCGGCTCTGAAAAACAACAAGCACGCGCGAGAAAATTTCGCGAATTTCAGTTACAGCCACAAGAAGGAATACATCGAGTGGATCAACCAGGCCAAGCAGGAAGCAACCCGGGATCGCCGCCTCGCCGCCGCGGTCAAAATGATAGCCGAAGCAAAATCGAGGAATTGGAAATATCAGAGACGCTAACACCCTGCGGAAATTCTGACTCAAGCTTGACGGTGTATTTCCTGCGGAATACTTCGCCGGGGCCGGCGACGTTGAGCGCCAAGTGGCCCAGGATAATACGTTCTATGGTTCCGGGAGATAACTAAATGCTCACACCTTTGCCGGAGAAAACCTTGGGCAGACGGGAAAAATTACTTGCAAACCGCTCGAACAGGACGAAAATCACGAGCAAGTCCCACGCCGGTCGTGGAACAGAAACCATAGGGGTAATTCCAGTTGACATGACATCAATCATGGCCTCAGCTCGGCTTTCACGGTTGACGCCGGAGTTCCGGCCTGGCGGAGATCGCATGAAAGGTTAGGCGTCGACGTGAGGAATGGCAGCAATAGCTGTCAGAAATGGCATGGAACGAAACGGCTACAAGGACATAGGTTTCACATTAATTGAACTGCTGGTGGTTATCGCCATCATCGCGATTCTTGCAGCGTTACTTCTACCAGCCCTGAGCCAAGCCAAAAACAGCGCATGGACGACCGCCTGCGCCAGTAATTTGAGGCAATTGGACCTCGCCTGGCAAACTTACGCGGGTGACAATCAAGACCGGCTCCCGCTTAACATCGGTGGAGGCACTCCGTCCACGTTGGGGGCGTGCGATGTGGCAGGTTCCTGGATCATAGGGAATGCACAAGTTGACTTGGACACCACCAACCTCACCTCCGGCACACTTTATCCCTTCACCCCGAATTACAAAGTTTACCACTGCCCCGCTGACCAATCTACAATCCATAACCAGCCGAGCGTCCAGAGAATCCGAAGCTATTCGATGGAGGAATACCTGGGATACCCGGCCGACCTGTCCACTTACCCGACGGCACCCTTGAAAATCAACCAAATAAAATACGATACTTCGTCCATTTTCCTGTTCCTCGACGAAATTGAGGGCGGTATCGACGATGGATTGTTTGGCATCCAATATACCGGGCAGCTTTGGGTCAACATGCCCGCGCAACGTCACAGTTACGGTGCTAATCTAAGCTTCTGCGATGGCCACGTCGAAAGATGGAAATGGAAATACCCCAAAATTTGGCAATACCCCGGATCTTCCGTGGTCAACCAACTCGACCTCCTCGATTTGCAGCGGCTTCAGGGGGCGCTTCCCAACCTGAACTGACCTTTTTCCCCGAAGCCAATCGCCGGCCGGAACATTCCCAGCAAAGCAGACTATAAACTCGGGTGAGCACGTTCAGCAGAGAGACGCGCCGACAAACGCGAACTGGGCTTCAACGAAGCTGATTCCAATTGTTTAGTCCAACAGGAAACCCTCCGGCTTTGCCGAGGACTCCCGAAGCCCGGCTTCTGACGCGAGGATCTGTAACGGTGACGTTCTTTTGAAGATCGGCGATCTGGATTGCACAAAGTGGCGTACCGACCCGAAGGTATTGCCCTTGAGCCGCTTTTTTAATGGTCCGGCCGGAACCAAACTTGAACTTACTTTGAGGCGTGATGACACAATTTTCCAGACTACTGCCACACGGCGAGACATCATTGGCCCGGATTTAAAGGCGAACTAATATCATCGACGATGGCAAACTAAAAATGATTTGTTCAAAGACCTACTGAAACGGCGGATCTCCCCGGTCTGCCGGATCACCACATTAAAACCAGCACCCGCAAGTCATAAACTCATTTTCCTTCGGCCTTAATCTCCGCAGAATAGAGCTTGCCCTTCACTCGCAAAACAATTCCCACCGGCTCAGCCGGCGAGCGTTTGGTGAAAGTGTAAAACATATCGTCTTCCTGACCGATGGTAGCTGTTGAGATCCTGGACGGCAAACCACTCTGAGGAAATGCAGTGCCATCAGCTCGCAAAAGCCAAACCTGCAAACCCAGGCTGTCCACGTAAGACATGCGGCCGATCGGCAATTGAACACCATATATCGTGGGCCGTTTTGACGTAGGGTCGATCTGTTCAGTCATCGACACATCGCCCAATCCATCGGGCATCTTCATGTTTAGAAGAATTTGCCTGACCCTGATTACGGTCCGCAGGTGCTCATCGGTTCCTATGCGTGCCGTAGCCTGGATGCTCTGTGCCAGGGAGGAGTGGTAAATGGAAATGCTTAAATAAACTGCGACAATCAAAAGGGTTTTCATATGGATACTATTACGTCTACAAAACCGTCCTTGCCACAATTACTTTTCACTGATCCTGATAGTGCGGCAGCCTTTGTCTTACGCTGATGTTTAAATGGTCGGGTGAAAAATGGTAGCTCCGCGCCGCCACTTTTATTCCAGAATGACTATCCTGCCGGATGCCAGCAATACTTCCGCCTCCTGGATGGCAGCTTTGCGCATGGCGGCGATTTTTTCGGTATTGTCGAGGTTGGGTTTTTCGCGGTTCGCTTTTTCCTTTTTACCGGAATCCAGCTCCAATTTTTTAAGTGCGAGCCCGTGCGTCAAAGCCGTTCGGGCCAACTTGTCGATCCGTTTAATGGATTCATGGTTGACCACGCCGCTGGTGGCGAGTTAAGGATCGCAGCTCAGCCCCGAGCCCTGTGTTCAGCAGTTCGAGTTTTCGAAGCGCATTGCTACCTTCGCCCGTCATACCACCGGCGGGCGGTTTCGCGGCTGTTTTTGATGCGGCGAGGGACAAAAAGGATGTAATACAACATTTTGAAGGATACGAGCGACGAATGATCCTTCAGCCGGCGCGCCGAGGTCAGGATGGGATGACGGTGCAGGATGACAAAACGTTTGCCTATTTCCTTGGCCAGCTTTTGCAAGCGCTGACCCAATTCCCAATCTTCGCCACAAAAAGTTTCAAGGCTAAACCCTCCGAGTTTGTGGAACGTTGCTGACTCGACAAACATAAACGGTCCATGAAGAAATCGCCGCCAACGGAATCCAACATTAAGAATGGGCATCATCAATGCCGTGAGGAAATTTTCCTGATCCCAGCAAATGGTGGCGCCGCCGGCGAAACAGGTGCCGGACTGAATTTCCTTCGCCATGTCGGCAAATAATTCCACGCCGGGACGGGAATCGGCATCCACAAAGACCAGCCAGTCGCCGGTGGCCGCCGCCGCGCCGGAATTTCGTGCGCGGGAAATCTGGTTGACCGGCTCAAACACAACGGACGCACCCGCGGCCCGCGCGATTTCCGCCGTGCGGTCGTTGGAATTATTGTCACAAACTATCAATTCAAATTCCCAGCCGAGTTGGGTGAATGCACCGCCTGCCGACTTGATTTGCGCAAGTGTTTCGCCAAGGATTTTTTCCTCATTGAAGGCTGGGACAATGATGGACACCTTCACCGGACGAGTATAGCAGATTGCGAGCGACCACTCAAAATTCAAAACCTGCTCCAAGGAATTATTCCCTGCAGTAACCCACGAACCGGTTTGAGAACCCTCCGTCTCAGTGTGGCCGGTTTTGATTAGACCCAGGCTGGCTGGTTTTCAAGTGGCCCGCGACAATTTTGAAGCCAGGGGTTAGAATTTAGCAGACCGAATTTCCTGCTTTAGATTGATTTTCTAATCTCGCCATACTTCGGTGAATTCCCCGGAGGGCAGACTCTCCTTCGCTGAAGCTTCTGCCTGCGCAGGTCTGGTCTCGGCTCACACTTCTAAGTCACGAAGATGAAACGAATAGTCCGCCATAATTCACCGCATCGGTCACACAACTTCCAATTCAAATCAGCGTTGGGAAGAATGACAGCAAGGGCGTGCTGCAGTCCTGGAGCGAAAGAGCTTTAAGGCAATGAAGCCACTCGATTTTGCCGGTTGGTGGACAACAATGGTGGATTGACTGATTTCCGAGGTCGTGAATCAATAGAAACTGCTGTGAAAGAATTGGAACAGAAAGAAATTTATGACAAAGGCCCACCCGGGTCGTGGGCGAGAAACCGCATCAAAGCACAACCACTGGGCTATGTCGTGCAGGCAAAGATGAAAAGTAGCTGCAAGACCCCCGCCTATGAGTGAATTCAAATTCTCCTGTCCCGTCTGCGGCCAGAAGATTTCTTGCGACGCCACTCTAGCGGGCGCGGAAATGACCTGTCCGTCATGCCAGGCCTGCATAGTTGCGTCCGCCGACGTTTCCTCCCCGACGCCGATCGCGCCGACCGACATTTCGGCTCAGCCGGACTGCCCGCCGGCGTTCGCGGGATACACTGGAGCCACCGCGCAAAAGACCTCCGGCTTGGCCATCGCTTCGCTGGTTTGCTCCCTGTCATCCCTTGTCATCTGCGTAGGCTGGCTGCCGGGAATCATTTGCGGGCATCTGGCCAAATCCCGGATTCGCCGGAATTCATCACTCAAAGGCAGCGGTCTCGCTGCAGCGGGACTACTCATCGGATATTTGATCTTGCTG
>JBEKMT010000115.1:0-17453 GCA_050008355.1 Verrucomicrobiota bacterium | reverse complement strand
CGCCTGACTGAATATTTGGCCGCGGTCTACCCGGACAGCACTGAACCTGAGAAGCAGGCTCTGGTCCAACGCGACCGGAGTTGGAGCGAGTTCTTCTTCCACCAGGGCAATGGTAATCGGATGGCTGGTAAAAAAATAATGAAGATCAGAGAATTGATCCAAACCACTTTTGGACGATGTGAGTCATAGAATTTGCAGTGATGACAGTATTGAGCTTTTAAAGGCCTTCAAAAGTGGCCAAGAAGTGGCCAAGACAAAAATTTCTAGCGGAATTAAAATTACTAACTCGTTGATTTAAAATGGTGCACCCATGAGGAGTTGAACCTCAAACCTGCTGATCCGTAGTCAGCCGCTCTATCCAATTGAGCTATGGGTGCAAAACTGTTGATTGTATTGAAGTTGGCCGGCTGCCACCTCCAAACACTGATTTGCAAGTGGCAAAAACCACCCGTCACCGATCACTGCTGGAATGCAGTGACGGACGTTTATTATGCCTGAGTCCGCGTCAAGGGCAAGTTGATTTGAAGGTCAATGCGGTCGGTCAACGGTCAGGAGATTCCAGCCTTTTGTGGTGCGATCGCTTCTGGATGACGCGCCCGGCTCATGGCGGTATCGTAGGTGATGGAGCACTTGCAATAGAGGTCATACAGGCAATTATCCATCAGCACCATGCCCTCTTTGCGGCCCATTTGGATGGTGTTTTCCAGGTGATGCAACTGGTTTTCGCGGATCAAATTTCGCACCGCACCCGTAGCCACAAGTAATTCATACGCAAGCATACGGCGCGTACGATCCGCCGACGGCAGCAGATCCTGCGCGATGATCCCCTGCAGGGCGTTGGAGAGCTGCAGGATTATCTGCTTTTGGGCGCTGCCTTCAAAAACGCCAATGATCCGTTCCAGGGCGTGTGAAACATTGGGGGAATGCATGGTGGCGAGCACCAGATGGCCGGTTTCCGCCGCGGTCAACGCGGTGGCGATGGCTTCGTGATCACGCATCTCGCCGACGACAATCACATCCGGGTCCTGCCGCAATACGTGAATCAAGGCGCGGTTGAAGGAACGCACATCCGTGAGCACCTCCTGCTGCACAACGATGGCGCGTTTGTTGGCGTGAACGAATTCGATCGGGTCTTCAATCGTAACGATTTTGCAACGGCGTTCGCTGTTGATGAGGTCGACGAGGTAATTCAAGGTGGTGGTTTTGCCCGCACCGGTAGGCCCGGTGATCAGCACCAAGCCATTCGGCTTGCGCGCGAGTTCATCAATCTTCTCCGGTAACCCCAGTTCTTCACGGGATACAACTTTGTCGCCACAAAAGCGAAAGCTGAGCTCCGTATGATTGTTCCGCCGGTAAAAAGTGGCACGCACTCTTCCGGCCGCGCTGTGGAGGATGGAAATGCACAACTCCCACTCCTGCTCGAACTTCTTCCTTTGATGATCATTCATCAGGCCGATGGCCAGGGCGTCAATTTGTTCTTCGGTGAGGGCGTCTTCATCGGCAATGATGATTTCGCCGTTGACGCGGAAGGCTGGCGGCACCCCGGCGACCAGGTGCAGGTCGGACGCGTCATACTCATTCACGACCGACAGCAGCCGGTTCAGTATTTCCATGCTCATCGTTTGAAAATCTTGCCCACTTTGTCACGCATACGGGTCAGCCATCCGGTCCGGCCAATTTGCACCAGTGCTAGGCCCACCTCTTGGCTTTGGGGATTCAATTGTTGTGCTTGCTTGAAGGAATATTCCGCCGCGCCGATCATGCCAAGGGCCTGCTGGCAGTTGCCCTTTTCCAGCCACAACAGAAAATGACTTGAGTTCTGTTCCACCGCCTGTTGGAGGAGTTTCAGCGCGAGAACAAACTGTTCGTAGTACATGCGGATGCGCGCCGCCAGCAACAGCGTGAACCAATCGCGCGGCGCCAGCAGGACGGCTTTTTCAAAACAATAATCGGCGCGGTGCTCGGAGCGCGACAGGAGCACGTCACCGCGTGCGAGCCAGATATAAGGTGTGTCGCCGCGTTCTTCAATGGCGGCGTCGGAAAAAGCGAGGGCGCCTTGCAGGTCGCCGCTGCGTCCTAGCGCCACGCCCTTGGCAGCGAGCAGTTCCGGCTCGTTGGGAAATCGTTCCAGCGCCTTGTCCGCCCATAGCTTGGCTTCGCGAAATTCGCCCAGCTCGATCAGCATCCGCACCTGCCCGGTCCAGGCGGCGCTGTTTTTGGGATTGAATTCGAGCACTTTGGAATAAAAACGCAATCCTTGTTCGTGATTCCCCTCTTCAAAGGCCGTCCGCGCCTCTGCCATGTAAAAAGCCTCGTCCTTGACCAGAGGCTTTGCGCCGGATTGCTGTTGCTCGCCGGATTCGTCCGAAAATTCCAGGTTGATAAAACGGCTCATGGTAAAATTTGCATCCGCCAAAACCATTTCTGGAAGGGCTTTCCGAAATACTGGTCCTCGTCCACGTTGGCCAGATTCATTATGGCGTCGGAAATACGGGATTCCCCCACATTTCCATGCCCGCTTATATCAAGGTTGGGCCAGATGAACCAATGATTTTCCGGCACGATAAAATCCCCGCTACCGGGCATGTGCGGCAGGTCCGGTTGTGCGCGGCCGTTCACCGCAAATGTGCTGTTGAAAAAAACGACATGGTCGCCGGCCACCGCCAGCACCCGGGCCAGCCCCATGCCTTCCCCCACCCAGACGGCGCCGCCATTATGCACCTCTCCCATTTCATTTTCGTGCAACGCATAGGCCATGTAATCGCCCCGCTGGATGTGGTGGGCGGGAAAACTCCGCTGCACTACAATCACCTGGCCGCCCAAGCGGAGCGGCAACACCCAGTGGTTTTGGACAAAAGTGCGGGCTGGGTAGTAAAGCAGGCAGGCGATGCCCAGCAAAGCCAGCAGCGTAAACGCCAGCCTCGCCCGGAAAGGTTCGCCCGCCAGTAGTGGATTGCAGTAAAACACAAATCCCGTCGCGTGGATGGAAACCAACAAGCCGAACGCGATATTGGCCTCCGGGTAACCCAGCCACAAAATGAAAACCAGGAACAAAGCGACACTGGCCAACATGGCGAGCCGGGCGCAAAACCGGGGTGCGCGCCAGTAAATCGCCAGACAAGGTATAAAAAAAGCTCCGAGCAGCCGGCCGGCCGTCATCTCGCGCGGCAGGGTAATGCGGTCCAGCGACATCCGGCGGCGCAGGGAGGCCAGGAAGTAAAAAACAGGTGCGTACCATCGCGCCCGGCGCGGATAGTAAGGCGATGCTTCTTCTTCAATTTGTGGTCGGGCCATTCGCTGCGCCTGAGTTTACCGTTGCCGGGCCCGAATCAATGGCGCTGATCCAGGCGAAATTGCACTTGCTCTTCCGGTTCGTAAAATTCGCTGGTCTGTTGTTGCGACTTCATCTCGCCGATGATTTCTTCAAAAAACTTCACCGCCTCAAGGCAGGCTTTGCCTTTAAAACCTTTGACGTGCAACTGGACTTCGCCGGTTTTGCCAATAGTAATTTCAAATTCGCGCTGGGGCATATGGGTTGAATAGTTCTTACGGACTCGGCATGGTCAATTTCCTTCGAGGAACTTTTTGACGTGCAGGAATGCGCGGGCGATCACGGACACATACACCGCCACCAATACCGAAATGATGGCGATGACACATAAAAGTTCGACCATGGACATCCCTGAATTTCTCTGTTGCTTTGGTGCCATAAAGGGGTTCTGCCACACGGTCAGATTGGCAGGGTCAATTATCCCAATGCCGGACTTTAAGCCGGATGGATCGGTCCGCGCTCACTTCCTCTTCCACCACATTGAAGCCGCGCGCGGACATTTCGGATGTTAGTTTTTGATAAACATATTGTTGCACCACCGCCTGGCTCAACTCCTCGCCCAGGGCCCGCAGAACAGCCTCGCTTTGGCCGGTGCCAGTCACGCAAAGGGCCGCCTTGCCGCGGGCATCGCGCGAGAAAGTCACGGTCACAGCGTCGCGAACGACGGAAATATGCTGGTCGCGCCCGAGCTGGCCGGTCACTACTTCACTGCGAGCGATCTCCAGTTGAATGGCGTCGGCGCCCTTCCGCACAGATTCGCCGGACATCTGACTCTTGATCTCCGAAGCGATTTGATAGCCGAGCGAGCCTGCCGCCGCCACGACCGCCGAACTGAATGCTGGCCACGCCATGATGACGATCGGGGTCAGGATGCAGACTGCGCTCATAATTTCTTGGGTGTTGCCGGTTTCCTTAGTTTAGACCGGGCTTTGGCCAATTCGTCACGAGACAATGGTGTCGATTTATAATGGTTCAGCCGCCAGGTGCGCATTTGCCGGATGCTGTTCCAGATCAAAACCACCCCGCACAAACCGATAACGACCAGAATCAATGGCCAATACCGCCATAGATCAAATGCAGCCAGCACATTGCCGACGATGAACGCGACGATGAACAACACCACCGCACAGATGAAGATTGCGGCATTGCGCCTCTCCCGAGTGCTTTCAAAAACTTGGTTCCACAAAAAGTTCATCGCGCATCCGGCTCACAATTTTCCACCCGCAATTTTATCTTCACAATTCCATCCGCCGCACCGTGCTCGTTTTGAGCGCTTCCCGCGGGACGCTGGCGTTGCGGGCCCGTCCTTCGGCCCAACTCCGCAGACGGTTGATTTGTTCGTCCATCGTCTTGGCCAGCGGCACAGTCTGGGACAAAGTAGCCAGCACGGATTCCGTGGTTATTTCCTGCTTGGCGTAAAAAGCATCGTAGAGGGCGCTGTTGATGGCTTCCTCAATCTCAGCGCCGCTGCATTCCTTGCTTGCCGCGGCGAGGGCCGCCGTGTCGAAGTTTTCCACCGGACGGTTGCGTCGTTTCAAATGAATGCGGAAAATCTCCTGCCGTTCCTCCTCGCCCGGCAAATCGACAAAAAAGATTTCATCCAGGCGGCCTTTGCGGAGCAGTTCCGGTGGCAACTGCGAAATGTCATTGGCCGTGGCCACCACAAAGACAGGCGCGGTCTTCTCTGATAGCCAGGTCAAAAAAGTTCCGAAGACGCGAGCTGTCGTGCCGCCGTCGGTTGCGCCCGAGCCTTGCGACCCGGCGAACGCCTTGTCAATTTCATCCACCCAGAGGATCGCCGGGGCGACTGATTCCGCCACGGCAATGGCGCGGCGCACGTTTTCTTCCGAGGAACCGACGAGGCTGCCGAACATCCGGCCCATGTCAAAGCGCAACAAAGGCAACTGCCATTGATTAGAAACGGCTTTGGCGCACAGGCTCTTGCCGCAACCTTGCACACCCAGCATGAGGATTCCCTTGGGTGCCGGCAGGCCGAAGGCACGGGCTTCTGTCGTGAACGCCTCCGCGCGTTTGGCCAGCCAGTCTTTCAAGACCGCCAGGCCGCCGATGTTGGAAAAACTGTCCTCCGTCGTATAATACTCCAGCAGACCGCTCTTGCGAATGATCTGCTGTTTCTCGGCAAAAACCTCGTGCACATCATCGCCGCTCAGGCGTTCCGCTTTCACCACAATTTTGGCGAATACATTTTCCGCCTCCCCCAGCGTCAGACCCAGCGCTGCCTGCAGCAATCGTTCCCGCCCGCTTTCATCCAAGTCTATTTTCACCTGCTTGATCTGGCTGACATCCTCAATGATCTTGTCCAGCAATTCGCTCAAATCCTCCCGCGCCGGCAGCGGGAAATTCATCACGGTGACCTCCTTCTCCAATTCGGCGGGAATTTCCATGACCGGCGAGATCAGCAGGATGGTCTTGAAACTGTTCTTCAGGTGCAGGGCAATTTCCTTGAGCTTGCGGACGACGGCAAAATTGTTTTTCGACAGGAACGGATGAAAATCCTTGAAGATAAAGAGCGCCGGTTCCACCTGTTCAATCACCTGGTCCAAGGCCATCAAGGGATCCTTGGTTGAGGCGCTGCGGTTCTTGTGTGATTGGATGGAAGTCCCGGCCGGGACAATCCCGGTACTATAGCTCCATTCAAAAACTTTCTTCTGCCGCTTCTTGGCGATCTCCACAATCACATTCTGCACCCGCATTTCCTCACTGGATATGATGTACAAGATCGGATAACGCGCGCGGATCAACGTTTCGAGTTCATTTTGGAATTTCATGTTGCAAAAGTTTTGCGCCGTGCCCGCTGGTTCATTGCCTCATCCGATGGATCCAGTTCCGACAGCACCCCCGCCATCGCCGGTGTGATGTTATGCGCAAAAATCTTTCCGTCGGCCAATATCAATATTTCGCTGACGGATACTTTCCTGCTGGGCATCGTTTCATGACCTGTTTCCACTGTCCGGGTTTTCATGGGATTAAATTCAAACCTAATTCCCGTGCCAATCCAAAAGCGCGGTCGATTTCTGCGGTGGAAGCTCGGCTTCGGAATTCAACATGACGCCGCGCCCGCCACGCCGGCCAGAAGCCGGTGCGCAAATTGACTTTCACGCCGGGCAGATGCACCGCCAGCCATTCCGCGACCGGTTGCCAGCAGCATTCCCCGTGGCCCGGCATCAGCAGATGGCGCACGATCAAATGGCCATGTGCCTGTGCCCATGACAAATTTTCCTGGACCACCCGGGTGTAATCAGCCACACGAGCCAATCGGCGGGCGCAATGGTCATTGCCAAATTTAAAATCCGCGAGCCAGACGTCGAACATTCCTTCGAGCAACTGCCGCGCTTGCGCCGAACCGTGGGCATTGGTTTTCCAAACTAATGTTGCCGTCGACGGCAGCTGCGAAACGATTTCCAGTGCGCCCGGCAGATGAATGGTTGGTTCGCCGCCCAGGATCATGACGGTTCGCGCACCGTTTCGCAGCGCGGTTTTGGCGCGTGCTGCCATTGCAGTGGCATCAAGAGTATTGCCAGCCTGCGCATTCCAGCTCGAGGCGCCAGTAATGCAGAAATCGCAGCGGAGATCACAGCCGCTCAGGGCGATGGCAAAAGTGGGAATCAGTTCCATTTCATCCGAGACCTCAATTTGCCCGGAGAAGTAACGGGTTTGCGCCGCGGCGTGACACATGCCGGTTTGGCCTGCCAGCCGGTTGACGCCGCAGTCGTGGGCGCAGAGCCGACAATCTGCGAGCAGGTCACGCGCGTGTCCGGCACGTTCACCGGCGAGAACTGCCCGTGACTGCCGAGCCTGCGGAATGGGGGCCAGTCCGTGGCCAATCATAACTCAAGCCGGGAAATTCTTTCTGAGTGAACGGTGCGAGCAGCGCGGTACATGAACGATTTGCGGCGCAACCAAACATAAAACCATCCGCTCAAACTACCGGACAACATGACGAGCGCGGTGCTTAACCCGGCAGAAATCACCATACCCAGAAGGCTTACCGCTCCAGCCAGCAGGGCTAGGTGCCCGACGAGCATTTCGCCAAAAAGAGGGACTGCGATTTTTTCATGACCGCACAAATAGCACCAGGCCGCCAACAACCCGAAAACCATCGGTGTCGCACCAATGAGCGGAGCGGCAATGGAGAATTGCAAAGTCACTTTGGCCACGCCGGCTCCAGCGGTTGATATGAGGCAAATCGTCCAGAGCACTCCGCGCGACTGGATGCGTTCCAACAAACCGCCTAGAAGGATGATCACAAATCCGTTGGCAACCAGATCTAATGCTCCCGCCGGTATCAGGGCGTAAGTCAACAGCCGCCAGACCTGGCCGTCCCAAAACTGGCGTGCGGACAGCGACAACCAGTCGTCGCAATGAAATGCGGTGGTCAGTTTTCCTGCCAATGCCACCAGATAAACCAAGGTGAGCACGCCTAGCAAAATGCGCACACCGGGAGTCAATAAACCCAGGAACTGTTGCAGGTATTTTTTCACGTTCAGCCAAAACAAATCAAATTGTTGGAAAACCGCTCCGTAAATTAATTTAGCCCCTTCCAAAGAGGCTTTGCCACCAGCGCCGCCATTCCATCGGATGGGATTGCACTGCAGATTTTTGCAACCTCTGCGCAATTTCCGGCGGCAGGACGACATTCGCGGCATCAAACCGCAACAGTTCATCCGCGTTGGCAAACTCCTTGACCGCCTGTTGCGACTGTTGTACGACAACATGTTCCTGTTTCTGCGAAAATTTTGCCTGTTGTTTCATATTTTCTCTTGGATTAAAAAGTTTTCTCAAAACGCGCCGCAAAAGCCTTGCGTGCACGATGCAGCTTTCCGCGCACGGCATCAGCGGTCTGGCCAACGACGGCGGCGATCCCTTCATAGCTCAACTCCTCATCCGCGACCAACAGCAGGAGCAGGCGATATTCATCAGACATGGCGTCCAGTGTCTTTTGAATGCGCTGGCCAAGCTCCTTGGTCTCCAGGACCCGCAAAGGGGAATCCGTTCTGGCGACGGAGTTTTCCCAGACACTATCGTCAGCGTTGGAACGAACATTCCGGTTATGCCAAGACTGGCTGAGATTCTGGCAATGATTGATGGCGATGCGATAAAGCCAGGTCCGGATGGACGCCTCGCCGCGAAACTGATCCAGCCGGCGAAATGCCTTCAAAAAAACATCATGGGTCGCGTCCTCGGCCTTTTGCGGATCGCCGAGATAGCGTAGTGACAGGTAAAAAATGGCATGGGAATGTTCATCATAAAGACTGGCCAACTCAGCGGAGGTCCACTGCGTAGATAGCGGCTTTTCGGACACCTCGCCGGCAATCTCCGGGCTTATCATCGGCTCGTTCATGAGAGTTTTCACTGCTGATTAGACAAGGCATGTGCCGAAATGTCACGCCCCACTTCTTGGTTATCCACCCGTTTTACCTGACAAAACTCGCGTTTGAATCCGGACGCCAAGGCTAGGCCCTCTTGGCAATTGAATTATATTCGCTCAAAACCCTGCCGGCATGGAACAAAATCCTAAATTGGGGTCTTAATCAGTTTTTCAAGAGGTCAAAATGCGTTTTACTGAAAGATTTGTTTCCCAGCTGCGTATAGTGAGTAGGAAGTTGCTGCTTGGAAGGACTTCCCGCGTAATCGTACCAACCCGCATGGCAATAATAACCATGCAAGCAAGACCATGGTAGTTCGAAATCACGATTGAATATTCAGATCACATCAAAAACATGAACCTGACATCATCTCTAAAGGCGCGGCTGGTGGAAATCTTGATCACGTTACCCCCGCGCGAAAGAAAAATTGTCCTTGAGGAGCTGCAAGAAGCTGTCCGCATCATTTGTTTACACGAAGGTTTTTCTCCGGCCGAACTGGTAACCCCGCATTCCTCAATTGATACAAACGGCGGGTATATTCAGTGGAACTGATTCGTTTATGTGGTTGCCGGATCGACCTTTTCATGTGTTTGCATTTTCGTGCTTAATTTACGCAAGTCCTGGTGCATTTCCAACGCCGAGGCGTAGCGAAAATCCAGGCGAACATCGCAGGCCTTTAGAATAATTGCGTTTAGGCCTAAAAAATCCGCCGGAGCGCTGCCGTTCATCAAGTTGGTGGAAATTTCCGGAAAAAGAGCCGCCTCCCGTCCGGTGCTAATCACATACAATACCATACCCAAGGCGAATATATCAGCCTGCAAAGTTCCTGGCGGTTCCGGCGGCGGCGGCATGTAGCCAGGCGTGCCAATAATTGTTTTAATCTCCTCGGGCGGGCGCAGCTGTCTCACCAGACCTAGGTCGGCCAGCTTGGGCAGTCCGTTCACCATGATGATATTCTGGGGTTTGATATCCCGATGTGCCAAACCGCGTGCGTGCAGAAAACTCAATGCTTCTGTCAAGACCAGCCCAATGTCCACACTTTTGCGCACCGATATTCGCCTTTCTATCGATCTGGCCCTTTCTCCAGCCAAATCGCGGGGTTTATATGCTGCCGGTTTTCTTTGCCAATCCGCCTCAAGGGAATCCCCTAATTCCATGGCGTAATAAAAAAACCCATCGGTTTTTTCGCTGACGAGGTCTACGCGCAACAGTCCGGGATGCTCCCCAGAGAGGGCTTTGTAGGTGTTAATGCCATCGAACTCCCGTTCATAGGCGGTTGAGTCGGCATCAAAATTGGAGCGATAGATCACTTTTAAGGCACACCAGTCTCCATTCGGCTTGCGCGCCAGCCAAACGCTTCCGAAGGTGCCTTGACCAAAGGGTGGGTGAAACAGCTTAAACCCTGGTATTTTGGGTCGCTTCAAGGCTTTTTTACCGATTGCAGTGGCTGCATCTGACCGGCGCATCCGGTTGGCGATGACCGTCCAAGCCACGGCGCAGGGCATTTGGCCACCAACCATGGCAAGCCACGGGAACCAAATATTTTTCGTGTAACTGAAGGAGATCGCTGCCAAAGTCAGGATTAACCCTCCTGCAATCCCACAGATACAGGCCATGGAAGTTCGCATCCAGCATAGCCCCGCTCCAAAAAAAATCCCGGCGGCAACAAAAATGATGGATTCCATCCAAGGCGCGGGGCGATAGAGCCAATCATGGTTCATCAAATTCAAAAATGCGGTGACCACGACCTCCACCCCGCCCGTGGCGTCACCAGTCCATCGAGTAAACGGTGTGCTAAATTGATCGTCCTCATGCCCCGGTAAAACGGTTTTGGGCTGAGTTCCAATGAAGATGATTTTGTTTCGAAAATAGTCTTTGGGCTGCGTCAACGCCGAACCGTAGCTCAACGTCTTCCATGCGCCATTTTCCCCATAATACCGCAACCAGCGTTCCCGGGGATGCAGATCCAACGCTGCGTCAATTGATTTTACCGCCGTTTCCGGCATGCTGGGATAGGGTCCCGGAGAAGGGAAAGGCCAGTGACGCCGCACAATCATATCAATATCCGGATCCAGCCAGGCGACCCCCCAGTTCGATTTCGCCGCCGCCAGAAAAGGCTGGCATGGGAGAATGGGCCGGGCTTCGGAAAAATCGGCGTTCTCCACTTGCGCTTGCTCGGCCATCAAAACAATATTCAGTCTCCTCATCGAGGCAGTCAGGGCAGCGTCTTTGTCGGGGTCCAGGGGCCTCTTAAAAATCGAATCCATGACCACCATTCGGCATTGATCATCTGCCAGTTTATTCAATAACTGCGCATGCAATCCGCGGTCCCAAGGTTGACCGCGAGTTTGATGGAATTGGTCAAACGAAGCGTTATCCATCAAAATGAGCACGACATTATTCGTGACGGGATGCGTGCCAAAACGGAACAAATAATCGTAGCTGGCATTTGCCCATGACTGGCCCAGGAAGGATTCGCCCAATACCAGACCACAGAGAGACACCAAAAGGGCGCCGCCGGCCAAGAGAATTATTTGCCGTCTAGTGGTGGTATTTTTGTTCACTGTTTGCGCCGTGACTGAAATTTGAAGCTTAAAGTTTTCCGCATTCTTGGAAAACGCTTTTTTCGCCGTAAATAGTTTGAAAGATTCCTTAAGTTTCTCCGCGGTTCTCCGATAATGACCCAAGCTTTAGTAATCAGTGTGAATCAGAATAAATAAAGAACATCAAAAACGAAGGATAAAAACAAAAAATTTCATGAAAAAGCAAAATCGGATCATTGGAATTATCGTTATCGCCGGATTGGGTTTAGGGGTCATGGTTGGTTGTAGCACATCACGACGTCAGGTTGGGTCAAATTCATTCACTGTTTTTGCCGCTCCGTCGGCGAGCCAGGGTACCAAAGACGGGTGTCCCGGAGCTTATGCCGGCTATGTTAATTACACGCTTTCAGCTCCAACCTGGGGCTGGGCAAAATCCACTAATACGGCGAATCATACCGCATCGGACGGAGGTGGTCGCACCAACACCAGCGTCCAATATCTCGGATTATACGGTGATAATGATTGCGGTATAACCAACGTAACACTTCCGGCATCACCACCAAGCCCCGCATATCAGTTCACCATCTATTTTCCATCGAATCCACCAACGACCAATTATCCCATCGTACTGAGCGGCTTCAACACCAATTGAAACTGCGGAATGGTGTCTGTTCAAAAGTTCAGCTTAAAACTCAGCGCGATGGTTCGTTTATACGGCAACTCGTTATATATGCTTAATGGATTCAGATTGTAACCTTGGTTGGCAATATTAAGCAGTCCCAGGTAGGCTTCGATTCTGCGTTGAGGCGAACGATAGCCGATCAAAGCGTTGAATTGCCAAAACGAGTCTCCTGGCTCGTCCGGGATAAGACTATAAGAGCTATCCAAGGTGTAATATCCCGAGTTGTATTGGGAATTCCAAAGTGCTTCGCCTTCCACAAAAAAGCCGGAAGGATGGTTATAATTGACCGTAAAATCCAACTGATTCAAGAGCCCCTTTAGTTTTTGATTCGGCTGGAAAGTACTGAGAAATGGGGCGAAGGGAAGGCCTGGGAAGTCGTCGTTCAAAACTGCCTGGCTCCAGCGATACTGCGCGCCCAAGGACCATTCTTTGCCCAGCAACTGATTGGCCGTAACCACAACTGTTCTTTCGCGATAGTCTAAATCCTCATCCTGCCCGGCAACCGGCGGATCGTTGGTGCTAAAATCCAAGGGAGCCCAACCGTAAGCGCCATCAACCCGACTGGCGGTGGAGTTGAGCATTTCGCCCGAGATCGTCACATAAGTCCGGCTGGGAAATTTCTGCTCCAACGACACATCATAAGTTTCAAAATGTGCCCCCGCGACTCCTCCGACAACAGAGTTCGGGATAATACTGCGATAGGACTGGATGAAGCCTGCCACCTGTGAAGGCTCAATTTGATAACTTTGATCCAGGCTGGCACCGGCCAGCGAGCGCGTGTAAGCCGCGCGAAAAGTTGTGTCATCCGTGGGCGTCCAAATCAATCCTGCTTTGGGCGAAATCTGATGCTCGTCTTGTTCCTGGCCGGAAAGGGGTGGCAACCCGAAATTTTGGGGATAATATATGCTGTCATAAGCAATGCCACCGATCAGCCGCAACGAATCCAGGATTTCCCAGTAATGGTAACCGTATATGCTAAAGCGATGAAACAAGGTGGTAATGTATTGGTCTTCGACCGGCTCCGTTGGAAAGGGACCCACCAATTGGGGATTCTGTTCAAGATCACTGGTGTTGAAGTGGCCGTATTGCAGACGGGTGCCGACGATGGTGGTGTGCGAACCCCGTTCCACAATCTGCTGCAATTCGCCTGAAAAGATGTTCAACAAGTCTGAATAATTTTGCTGCATGGCTATTTCCTGCGCCGAAACCACCGTACCGAACACTGAATCTGTCAGCAATTCTGACGCATAAGGATCGGTACTGCTATAGTGATCATTCAAGCGCGTCACGTAGAACAAAGTATTCACCCCGGGTGCCCACTCGTGATTATATCCGAGCCCGACGATGGGCTTTTGTGTTTCGTTCACGCGCAAGGTTTGGCTGGCCTGCGACGGATCATAATATTCCCTCACATCACCACTACTCATTTGGTTATCTGAAACCTGGAAAAATAACATGTCTTGCAAACTTAACTGCTCTTTAAGCGCCAGGTTAAATTCCCTCTCTTCAATGTCGTTGTTGGACCACTGCCCGGGGTCAGAGCGGTAAAAGGATTCAAAATCGTAACTGAAATCCTTGAATGTGCCGTATTGGTCGCCGGATTCCGTCCAGGCTCCGCGGCTCAAATACTCAGTATCTGAAGTAACGCCGAAGCCATCCCGATCAAACATTTTCGAATAGTCGCCCTGGGAAATATTAGGCGAGAGTGTACCAGCGCTCGCCGGCGCCAAAAGATTCGCCACCAAAAATTCACTTTCGGCCGGAGTTTCATACCTCACGTTAATTTCATTCGGATCAATCAATGCATTAAAGGCGTTGCCCAAAAAAAGGTGCGCTGAATAATTGTCATAGTCATCGTTGATGGCCTTTTCAGCCTCGTCTAGACCGACAACATTCATTTCGGCATCGTCGTACATCGAAGCCAGGTTTGCGCTGCGCACGGCCTGGTCCTGGTCCAGCAGCTGGTCGGAACGGTAAACGCGGCGGTTATCGTTCAATGTTTGGGACTCTTCCATGTCGTCGATAGCTGTGTTAATGCGGCTTCTTTCCTGGTTGAGCAACCCGGAATAGAGCCACGCGGTCGGGTCTGCCGGGTCTAAATGTTTGGCCAAGTCCAACTCTTTTTCCGCGCGCCCGAACTCCCCGGCGTCGGCGTAGGCTTTGCCGAGATAGCTTCTAAAAACTGCGCGTTGCGGTTCGATGGCGGCGGCGATCAACAAATCCTGCCGTCCTCGGACGCGATCACCGATCCGGATCCGGCAAAGGCCTCGGCCAAGCCAGGCATCGCCAATCGCAGGATTAACAGCCAGCGCCTGATCAAAAACGTCCAGTGCACTTCGGGGACGATTTTCTGCGGCCAACAGAAATCCTTTCAAGACCAGCGCCTTGGGATTTTGCGGCGCGAGAGCCAGGCTCTTATTGAGGGCGACAATCGAATCTTTGATGTTGCCGAAACTGAACTCGATCTCCGCGACACGTTCCCAGGCCAGGGCAAATTGCGGGGACATCACCACCGCCTGCTTGGCGCGCTCCAAGGCGTCCTGCAAAGATGTGCGGCGGAGGGCTCGTGATTGCTGGTAATATGAATCGGCCAAAAATTCAGATGCCAGCCTGGGCTCGAGCACATTGGCATCTGCTTGATGTTTCACGGCGGCGATCAGTCGGCGCAGCGCCTCGGCCTGCCGTTCATCTTGTTCCGGATGATCCGGCAACGCGGCCAGTATCTTTTGCGAGTCCCCGACATTCCCGGCGGAGAGCAGCAGTGCCGCGTGATAGATTCTTACCCTGGTTGAATCCGGAGCTTGGGCCGGAAAGTATTTTAAGGCCTCGAAAGAGTTGCCTGATTGATAGGCGGCCAGCGATTGTTGCAATAAATGCTGGTCTGCGTCAGTCAACTGAAGGTCGTTCAGGTCCAGCACAGCAGGATAATAGAAAATCCATTGCAAAACATCATTGGCAATGAATCCAGCACTCTGAATTGGCGCTTTGCCTAGAACCACCTCCGCCTGCTGGCCGTTCGTGAGCATCAAGGAGCCAAATTCATTCCCGATCTTAACGCTGCCATCGATTACCGAAACAGTTGTCTTTTCATCCGGATCAACGTTCATGGCGAATTCAGTTCCTTCAATGCCGGCCGCCGCTCCACGGGTGATGACTTGAATTTGACCGGGTTTGTCCCGGTGAAAAAACGAAAATACACCTTCAATCAATCGCAGACCTGATTGTGTCCTCGGAGTCTGCGACGGCAAGATTTGGATTTCTGTGGAGGCGCCAAAAGAAATGACACTGTGATCATCCCAGAGCAGCGCGCAACGGCTGTTTGACTCCGTTCGTAACAGGTCGAAAGGCGTTAAAAATTGTTTGGTTTGGGCCGGCTCCCAGGATCTTGCCGCATTCGTTGAAATCTCCACCGCCCCCTGGGTCGCCACCACCTGTATCCCCCCATCAGCACGGTTAAGGGGCACGAATTGCGCACCCGCTGTATCGCTCCGGCCGAGCAGGAGCGCTTGCAAGATTACCCAATAAAACTTGCGCAAAAACCCTGGAAAGCTTCTGATCATCCCTTTTTTTGCTATGAGCAACAGCATTATGCTCTTACAAGGGTGGGATTCAATTACTTTCAGTTTTTATTTGCTAACGGGTGGGCAAACCGACTTACTGATTACATGGCTGAGGCCAACGACGAATTGATTTCGACGCGCACGACATTGCTCGAACGTCTCAAGGATTGGAAAGACGATTCAAGTTGGCAGGAGTTTTTTAATATCTATTCAAAACTTATTCGCGGGGTAGCCATCAGGAGCGGATTAACGGTTGCCGAAGCCGAGGATGTGGTTCAGGAAACCATGTTTGCCGTCGCCAAACACATCCCTGATTTTAAATACGATCGCAAGGTCGGTTCTTTCAAACAGTGGCTGCTCAACATGTCTCGCTGGCGGATTTGCGATCAATTTCGCCGTCGTGGAAATTTGGCAACCCAGCTTCCGAGTGATGTTGCCGGCGAAACCAAACTGTTGTCCATTCTTGTTGACGAAAAGAGTGTTGATTTCAATGAGCATTGGGAAGCCGAATGGCAAAAGTGTGTGCTGGATACCGCGATCAAGAAGGTTAAAACCGGTCTGGATACCGAGAAATACCAAATTTTCGATTTCTTAATCAACAAACAATGGCCTTCTGAGAAGGTGGCAAAAAGCTTTGGAATTTCCGTTAACCAGGTCTATGTGGCCAAGCATCGCATCACCGAATTAATCAAAAAAGAAGTAGAGCGACTCAAAAACAGCCAGCTTTAGCGGGTGTCTCACTGGATCGCGACTCCTCACACAACTCATTCACAATAAGGCGTTCGTGCCTGAATACGTCGGTCCGACAGCCATTTGATGCCATCTTCAAAACTTAGCCTCATTTCGTTTTTCAAAAAATGCCGGAACCATTAAATTTGCGGCTCTCTCGCCCCGATTTAATAGGCTGAGTGTAGTAGATCGAGCAAATCATTCGAACATACCCGGACTCTGCCTCTTTCGCTTCCAAAATGGTGGTTTCGGAAATATTTTCTGATGCTTTTTTGGTATCCGGTTCTTCACCAAAAACGTCTAATTGGAGTGGATGAAGTCAATTAATTTGAGTCGCGGATGGTTTTACTGAAAGATTTGGGCTTTTCATACGTATTAATAAGTGCGGTTGTGTTTTAAATTTCATGAAAAGCGCGCTCCACATTTTGCTGATTGAGGACAGTCCTCTGGACACCTGTTTGATTGAGCGGGAGCTGGGAAACGCCAGCATTTCATTTCGTCTGACCAGGATCGAAAGCGAGCAGCAGTTGCGGCGGGAGTTGATCATTGATCGACCGGATCTGATATTGTCCGATCATAACCTGCCGTCGTTCGATGGGCTCACCGCTTTGAAAATTGTCCGGGAGA
Organism: Verrucomicrobiota bacterium; assembly: GCA_050008355.1. Classification (GTDB taxonomy): domain Bacteria; phylum Verrucomicrobiota; class Verrucomicrobiia; order Limisphaerales; family UBA11358; genus UBA11358. The sequence continues at coordinate 594 of JBEKMT010000115.1, read as the reverse complement.
AATTCCCCCGGATGCCATTCATCTTTGTCAGCGGTTCAAACGATCAAGAAATGATTTTGGACATGTTCGAACGCGGGGCGACCGATTATGTATTCAAACGCGACCTCGACGATTTGAGTAAAGCTGTGTACCGCGTTCTGGATGCTGTCCAGGCAATTCCGACCCATGAAATTGAGCTGGCACCTGAATCTCCGTCAAAATCAGATTTCGCTGTCACCACCGGGCATTTGATTTTTTGCCCCAAATGTCTTCATACTTGGGATGAAAACGGCCGTGCCACCGTGATCGATAAGTATCTTAGGTCCCATGCTGAAACCTTTGTGATCCGGCAGATTTGCATGGAGTGTGGCCACCTAATACCCTCCACTTAATGGTCTTATCCGCAGTCCCAACGTACTATGCGGGCGTCAAGTGTGTGTTGGCCAGTATCGGAAATTAGAACAGGATCTCTGCGGGCAATCCGATGAATTTGCTAGGGCGTGTTTTCAAAATCAAAATTGTAACTTTGTGAAGCCAGAAACGTCTATGTTGTTGGTTCTTACAGATGAAAATAACGCCGCGGTTTCACGTATCGGATCTGCTCTGGGAGCGGAT
>JBEKMT010000114.1:0-17466 GCA_050008355.1 Verrucomicrobiota bacterium | reverse complement strand
GCGCAATTCGCCTTTCGTCAATGACGGGCACGCGGACGGTTCAACGCCAACCAAACGTCAACTCGTCTTCTTCTTGATCTTCTGGCGCAGGAACGGAAACGCGATACCGCCGAAATTGCTGCCGCCGCCACAGCTGGCAAAAATCACGTCCGGTTCCTCTCCCGCCATGTCCATCTGCTTGATGGCTTCCTCGCCGATGATGGTTTGATGCAGGCAAACGTGATTGAGTACGTTGCCGAGCGAGTATTTCGTGTTGGGTGTTTTAACGGTGTCCTCGATGGCCTCACTGATGGCGATGCCTAGACTGCCCGGGCAATGCGGATCTTCGGCCAGAAGTTTGCGTCCGTAATCAGTCCGGTTGCTCGGACTCGCATGGACCGTCGCATCCCAGGTGTGCATGAGCATGCGGCGATAAGGCTTCTGATCGTAGCTCACCCTGACCATGTAAACGTTGCATTCCAACGCAAATTGGCTGCACGCAAAAGCGAGCGACGAACCCCACTGTCCGGCGCCTGTTTCCGTCGCGAGCCATTTGGTGCCAGCTGCCTTGTTGAAGTAAGCCTGCGGTACGGACGTGTTGATCTTGTGGCTGCCAGCGGGGCTGACCCCTTCGTACTTGTAATAAATGTGTGCGGGCGTTTGTAGGGCCTTTTCCAAACGCACTGCACGCAGCAGCGGTGTGGGCCGCTACAAAGCATAGATGTCGCGAACCGGTTCGGGGATTTCAATCCAAGTCGCGGTGCTGATTTCCTGCTCGATGAGGTTGCGCGGGAAAATCGCTTCCAGCGCGTCATGCGATAGCGGCTGTTTCGTCCCCGGATGCAAAGGCGGTGGCAGCAGTTCGGGAAAATCGGCGTTGAGATTATACTAGGCAGAAGGAATGTCCGCCTGACTCAGATCGAAACGGGTGGCCTGGCTCATGATCAGATTTTTTTTCTTCAATATTTATGGCGCAAAACCCCGATCAAGGCCAATCCTTCGAGGCGAAAAGCCGAACAAAATTTGGCGTCGTTAGGGCAGTCTTCATGGCCGAACATCACTAATCAGGTGAATTACGCCACGAACGTGCTGTCAGGTTGGACGATCTTGACGAACCTGATCGCCTCGGAAAATTGGCACCTTCAGGTTTACCGACAACGCAAGCAACAGTGGCGGCTCTGGAAACACCACGTATTCAGTTTGGCCTCTGCTTCATTGACGGCAGTCTCTACCGCAGCGACTCACGGGAGACATGCGTCATTTCCATGCCTAGGGCGAGCAAGGCGACCAGCCCGAAATACATTGCGCCCATGATCCAACGCTGAGCCGGCGTGACTTCAAAATATCGAAGTTCCTCCTCCGTTTTTCTCCGGAACAGAAAATACAGCCGGGGCACGGAAAGTATCAAAATCAAAATGACGATGAAATTAACGTGCAAAATCGTCCAGCAAACCAGGATGGCGAAGCCCAACAGCCACAACCAAGGCGAGAGGGCGGTGACGATCCTTCCGCCGTCAAGAATTCCCACCGGCGCAAGGTTGAAAAGATTTAGAAAAAACCCGGTGTATGCCAGTGCGCTATACAGGGTATTGCCGGTCGCCAGATAGATCCCCTCACAAATCAGCGCTCCCACCGCTCCGAGCAGCGGACCTCCAATGCCAACCTGTGCCTCGATCCACGCGTTGCGCGGCGCTTCTTTCAGGGCAATGAGCGCGCCCATGAACGGAATGAACACCGGCGCACCCACCTTCAGCCCGATGCGCTTTGCCGCGAGCAAGTGGCCGCATTCATGGATGAAAATCAGCAGCACAAAGCCCACCGCAAACCTCCAACCCCAAAAGATTGCGTACGCCCAGATCGAAATGATCATCGTAATCCCGGTTTTGAGGAACGGCAGCAGGAATTTCAGCTTGGCCAAAAACTTAAAAAGGAACAGGAAACCGACGCCGATCGGAGCGAGCATTTTCTTGATCTTCTGCCCGAACGTCAGCTCGATCGGTCGCCCGTCCGGATCATATTGGCGCTGCGAAACTTCAGGATTGTCCACGCTGAAAAGTTTGACTCTGTTTTGCGCGCCGTCAAATCCATTCGCGGCATTTTCTCGTCGCATTTCCCGATCTCCCTCTTCCTCGCCTTGTCTTGGTGTGCTGCCTTGAGGATTTTCGCAGGGGACGCTGAGGCACTACCACAAAGCTATCCACCAGACGTGAGCAAAACGTGCACCCTTAAATCAGTAATGATTCTTCAGCATAAACCCTCCGATTCTGAACTTCGCCAATAAGTCAAAACGCCGCTACGTCAAGGTGTTGCCACGGCATTGTGCCACAATGGGCGCCAATGCGGCCACTCGGTTCGCTACGCCAGTCTAACCGTGTCAACATACCGCAATACGGTCTTGGCATCGTAACTACTCGGTTTTGAATCAGGACGCTATCGGTATGACCTTACATGGCCCTCAAGTTCGTCTTCACTGTAAGATATTCGTTGCGGCACTTGCATGGTGGGCCGATGCAATGGCTCATTGCGGCATCACTCTTGGATACAACGACCTCGGTATAACTGACTGTCCTGGCATCCTCGCGGTGCATGCAGATGGAAAATGGCCCGGGCACTGGTAAATGCGAACAATGCAACCGCCTCAGCCATGCCCGGCTGCCGGCAGACTTTTGCCGCAATGCCTGCCGAAATGTTTCTCCGCGAATCCGCTGTGACGAGTTTTCATCAAATCCGGACGAAACCCATTGTTGCGTCTGCCACGTGTGTCGTTTTTGGGTCAGCTTTCTCAAATTCCACCGCCATTCGACAATTTCATGCGCGGCGGGAAAAATGGCGATGAGTCGGAACGGATTAATGCGAGCGAGTGGCAGTTGCGCCAGGGTCTGTTGTACCAGTTTGGAGGTTGAAGAGGTGCAGGTGGCGCTGACGACTCGCCCCCGGCTGACTGGCGCAAAATGCACCGTGGCGGCGATCGCATACCAATTGATAATGGCCAGAGTCGTCCCGCCTCCGTTAAGCGCAATCCAGGTTCCGCCACCCGGTTCGCTGGGAGCCAGCACCTCCCTGCCATGGACCATTTTCCTGCTTGGTGGCAATCCCGCTACGCGGGTCAATTTCTCATCACGGTTCATGGCCAGCGCATAACCCTGTTTGCGCGGCGTAAAGGTGACTGTGCACATGGTTCAGTCAGCAACTGGATACGTTGCCGCAAGAGCTGAATAATTGCGCCATTCGCGCCAGCAATCGGAAATTTTCATCGGCGTATGACCGCGCCGCCGGTTCTCCGCTCCGATCGCAAAAACCAGGTCCCACTGTTGGAATAGAGTGCCATATGCCGACCAAAGCGAATTCCGGGGGTCATAAATACTCGTGGCTTCGGCCGTCGCGCCGTTCAGTTCGATAATCTGGAAATTTTTTCCGGCTCGTAAATCGTCTTCGCTTTCAAAGCGGATGTCGTAACGGCCAATGAAAAACCCGCTCACTTTCCGTGAAATTTCATCAATGCAACTCTCCAAAGCCGGCGTGTTTAAATGCATGCCATTATGAAAAATACAGCCTTGGGCGTGGTTGCCCGTCTCCACCAGTTTCAGATTATGTCCTTCGGCCAGGACTTCGTTCTGTTGCGCTCCGAAGCGTTGAAGGTATTTCTCCGCCATAAAGCGCGCCCGCGGATCGCGCCAGATGAGTTCTGCGACCGTGGAGTTTCCATCCCCGGTGATCACGGGGAAAATCTTCTCGGTGATGGCGAAGATCTGGCCCTGCGGCTCGCCGGGAAAACGATAATAAAAAATGCCGGCTTCAAGCGGGCCGCGTGCAAAGCGTTGAATCATCAATGCCGCATGGGTGCGCTCAAAATAAACCTGCGCCTGGGCTTCGTCACGGATCAAATTCACACCCTGTCCGCGCTGCCCAAGATCTGGCTTCATAATGAACGGGTATGAAATATTCCTCTCGGCGCAGATGTTTCTCAGGGACAATAGGCGCTGCTCAACTGTCACACCGGTGACCAATTCTGCATCCGCCGTGAATCCAGGACTGGTGCTCATGAGGTCTCGCAAAGTGGCCATTTTGGATTCCCCCACCATGCCGCCCGAGAAAATTCCCGGATTTGCCACCGTTGGCAGCATGGCGCCCCGATATTTGACGGCCAGCCAAAGATAATAGATTACCACCGGCGGATAAAACAGCCACATCGGCCAGAATTCCCAATGGCGCCAGCGTCCCGCCAGGGCGTTGATTTTTCTGGCATCAAAATTCAAAATGGCATGCCGGATCAATTGGAGCGCCGCCAGTAACATGAGTCCGCCAATAATCACCATCAGGCCGCCCGACCTGTAATGACTCAACCACTTTGCGGCCTGTGCGCCGAAGGTTTGCGCCAGGAAAAGGATGGTGAAGGTCCACACCAGCGCTGCGGTTCCGGTGATGAAAAGAAAGCGCGATAGGCGTACCCGCAAGAATCCGGACGCGAGATAGGTGGGGAGACGAGCTCCTGGAACGATGCGACTGAAAATCAAGATCGCCGTGCCGCGTTCCTTGAACCATTTTTCGCTGCGGTCAACCCTCGCGGAATACCTTCTCCAAGGAGATTTCTCAAACCATGCACGCCCGGCAAATCGTGCCAGTGCGTACAGCCCCGCATCCCCCATCCAGATTCCAAGGAAACATGCCGTGAATGCTGCGGGCCAGGTCATTTGTCCCGTCGCCAGCAAGAGTCCCGCGCCGACGGCTGCGGCGTCCTCGAGCACAAATGTCGTGAAGAAAATTCCAGCCGCTTTCCACAACGGAAACCATTCAGCCGTTAAACTGGAAGCTATGGGCAAGGATTCTATCATCCCGGCTAAGCAGCCTTGGTGGCCTGCGCTTGATATTTAAGGGTCGATGGCGCAACTCCAAAGCCCCCGGCCAACCGCAATCCGGTGACCCTGCTTATGACACCGATCAGCGCATAATGGTGTACCGCATGTGCCACGACATACATGACTTCGCGGCCTACCGTTGAGGGTGAAACTTGCGATTCATCGGTCCCGTAACTCGATTTGCACGTGATCTTCAGCTGTCTTGCGAGTAAAGCGGCATCCAATTTCTCATAGCCTGCGCATAGTTCGCGGGTCGCGTTGAGGGCAGCGAATCGATCCTTTTCCACCAGCGTACCGCGTTCTCGCTGGTCATAATTCAAATCTCCCGCAGGCGCCGCTTCCAGCAGCGCGCGAAAATGATCCAGGCAATGTCGGTAATGCCCTCCGATCGAGGCGCTAAAAGCAACGTCTATTTTCCGCACATAGGCTTCATCGGAAATGTCCGTGAGCATCCTTTCTCCCTGCCGCAGGGTTTCCACGGCGGATTGAACCAATTCGGGGTCTGTGTTCATGATTATTTGGTAACGAAATATTTCGCGATGAAAGGGATTTGACGGCGATGCAAAATCAAGGTAACCACGCTGCACACCGCCACTGTGATGGCCAGGCCGAAAAGTAAACCGCCATCGTTCTGCACCACGATGCCCAGTACGGTCAGATGGCACATGATGGCTCCGCCCATCACGCCGAGCGCGAGTATTGCACCCAACCAGCAATGACACGAAGACAACAGCAGGATGGACGCGATGAGTTCCACCACCCCGGTACCGTAACGTCCCCAGGGTTCCATCCCCACCTTGGTAAAAATGTATATTGATTCCGCTGCCCCCGTGAATTTGAAGAAAAGGGTTTGCAGCAGGATTATCGCCGCCGTCACGCGGACGATCCAACTGGCGATTTTCTGGTTTGTAGTCAGTGAGTTCATATTGGTTGTGGATTGGTCGCGTTGACTGGAAGTTGCTTGCCGTTTATTTCCCCTTTTTGGCCACGAGACCGGGCCAGTTGGCATCAGCTTTGGCAAGATTGCCCTTGGCGTCCTGGTTAAACGTGTCGCGGACTCCCTTGCTGTACTGTAGCAACAGTTTCCCATCCACAACTTGAAAGGCATCAACATCAATCTCCACCAATCGGTTACGCGAAACGCCGTACGCACAGTAGCCGCCAAATACCGGTTCGTACTTGGCCGGGTTTGCCTTGAACAGGTCCCTGTGTTCCGCTGAGGCGAATAGGTAAACCGCGCCATCGCGTTTTACCGGAAATTTCAGGTCTCCTTTGACCGGCTTGTTATCCGTGAAAAAGGCCACCGGATCATACCCTTGAATGGCCACGCCACTGTCGTCCACGTTGACGAGGGTTTTTGTGGATGTTTGGGCAAACCCCGGCACGGCCAGGGTTGCTGCAAAAAGTAATATGATTATTTTATTCATGGCTGTTCGTCGGCGGCGGATGATTATCCTTACAATCAATTTCTGCATCTTTCGATTCGACGCTGTTCCTTTTCCAGGCGCAGTATCCAGCCGGATTGCACAAACGCCAAAAATGGAAAACCCCGCCAAATCAGTGTGGTCCGGACCCGGACGGCTTTTGACTCGCAACCATCTGATCAAGCCGCCCCAGTGCCCGCTCCACGTCAGCCGGGTGTTCCCAGGGAATGAAATGATTCGCGCCGGGAAGAACGATTTTGTCGAACAAATTGGTTTTCCCCACTGCACCAAGCTGTTGCTCCAGCCAGGCGACATTCTCCACCGGCACCAGGGGATCGCGGTCGCCGTGCAGCATCACCACCGGCACGGCGAGCCGGGGAAACTGCTTTTGCATGAGCTGCAGGTCTCCGCGAACAGTGAACATCTCACGGATGCACTGTCGCCACGCGCGCGGCAATAGCCAGGACGTCGCTCGCCATCCGAATACATAGTCCACCAGCCTGGGCTTTTCCTGTCCCGGGTCAACATCACCGCCGATCAAGAGTGCGCCGCGGATTTTGTCGGGATGTTGCAACGCCGCGAGCAACGCGATCGGTGAACCGTAACTGTGTCCAACCAGCAATACCTGATTCGTCGTGACGATATCCAGTAGCGTCATCAACCCATCGACCTGCATTTGCAAATGCGGGTGTGCCAACACTGGTTTGGATTCACCAAAGCCCGGGCGGTCGTAAGCGATTAAATCCGCATTGCTCGAGAGGGTCCGGAATTGTGTGGCCCAGACGCCCGCGCCGCCAGGCGAGCCATGAACAAATACCAACTCAAAATCCGCTGTATGCCTCGCCGCTTTTTTTTCCACCCAACGCAGCGTAAATCCGTTCGTCGTCACAACTTGAACCGTCGCACCCAGCCGCGCGGTATCATCAAAACTGGCGAACAAGCCGGGAAACGCCTGCAAGACAGTGAATGTGAACAAGAAAAAGATGACACCGCCCGCGAGGGTGATTTTCAAACTCCGGCTGCCGGTCAGGCTGGTTGAGGAATTGGGCTTCAATTCGTTGGCGCTTGAATCTCGTTGCGTTAATAAACTCGCTGGTACGTTGCGGGATCGGCACGCAAAAACAACCAGTCACCCTGGCGTTCGACCTCACCGGTGATCCGCACCGGTTCGGCAACCAAATCCAGCACCTGCTGATTGACCGGTTTGTTGTCAGCTGAAACCAATACAAGATAAATGGGCGGACCAATTTTTTGGCGAACCAGCAGGACGGGCGGAATACCGCCACTGATGCATAGAATGGCGCAGTCGCGATGTGGCACCAGTTGGCCGGGGTTCATTACGCCAAGGTAGCATTTGCTGTCCACGATTTCGCCCACCAAAGTCTGGCGGCCAAGACTAACTGTTTCCAGGCCACGAAGCGGTGGCATTGGTTCGTCAACCGCCTTGATTGAATCAGGAAGTGCCTCGACCATGGTCTGGCTTCCCCGGTAAATTAGCGTCCCTTGCAAAGAAACGGCCAGGTTGTTCAGCGGCGCCAGCTGCTTTTGGTCGAGACCATGTTTGAATGGCGCCACGAGATAATACGTCGAGTAACTAATCTCCGCGCCGGTCAGGCCCGGGCGCGGCACCAGTAGATGTGGATAGGGCTGAACCAGCAATATTCCTGAGAATTTCTTTACGGTTCCCCACTCGAATGCGCTCACGCCAATGGTGCGTTGCATCGCTGCCAACGTCAGCGCGAAGGCGGCCACCGTGGTCAATAGTAGTATCACCACGATTCGAATGAATCGTCGCACCCCTGCCGCCGGCTTTTCCTCCCAGCCAATGTAAAATTCATCGTTCATGATTCAATCAATGCTGGTTCCACCCGGGTTCCCGCTGGTTGCGGCTGGGGATTAATCCACACTCGGCCATTTTCAATGAACACCTTGAATGTCGGGACTTTCTCTGCAAAAGGCGGCGGCGAGGCTCCGGTATCAGGTTTATATTGGTAGCCATGCCACGGGCAGGTAATGCAACCGCGGACGATTTTCCCCTCGCCGAGCGGTCCGTTCTGATGTTGGCAAACATTCGATACGGCGGAAATCTTTCCGTCGTATTTGAAAATTGCCACGCGCTCGCCGGAGAGACACACGATCCGTGCACGGTTCTCTGGTATTTCAACCACGGCGCACGCATCAACAAAACCGTTGGCGCTCAGGGCCATCAATTGATTATCGGTCTTGATTTCCCTGCTCGCCGCCGCCTTGTGCAGGGCGATGACACATATCAACCCCAAGGCCATCGTGCTCACATAAATCGGGCTGGTCTCACCCTGGAGCGCGCCAAAAGTGACATGCAACACCAGCAACGCATAGGCGGCGTAAACCAGCATGTGGAGAGATTTCCAGATTGGCGCACTTAAGTTCGTCAGCCAGAAATCATGGCTCGTGGCCGCCAGCAGAAACAAAATCATCAATGCAAAAAATCCGAACGGTTGAAAGGGTACGCCAGCTATCGAACCGGTAAGCCGGCTCGTGACAAAAATACTCAGGAACGGATTCGTATCGCTGCCGGCATGATAAGTCGCAACCACCATCACCGCATGGACCAGACTGAGCAGAAAACACGTTACGCCAGCGTGCCGGCGGTTATAAAGCAACGGCAGAAATTTGGGGTTCAACCGGCAGAGTGGGCCGACGCACAGGATGAAGTGGAGTAAAAGCAGCGCCGCCGTGCCAAACGCGCGCATGATCAAAATCTCCGCCGTGACATTCGGAAACAACCGCTCAGTCACCGCGCCAAAAATGAAAAGATATCCGGCCACACAGCCAACCAGCACAATGTCATAGTGCCATTTTTGGCGATTCCATTGAACAGTTTTGTATTCGACCCCCATGCGTTCTTAAAATTTCACTCCGGTGTCCGGTTGAACTGGATCGACCTTGATACCTCCACCAGTTCGTTGTCCGCCAGGCTGTAAAGCGCCAGGACGCCACGATTTGTTGCGGCCTCTGCCGGCAATGTCAGGTCGCCGGAATCAAATCCGCCCAGCAAGCTTGCCGAATCCGGGAGCTTGTCATCGATCGGTTGCTCCCCGGGGATCCAATAGACCATCAGATCCGGTTTGATGAAATTGTCGCTGGCCGTGGAGAATCCCACCGCCATATAGTTGGGGTCGTGTTCCTCCCCCGAAAGTCTGACACGGATGGGCAGCTTCCCGAACAAGTCATTGCGCTCCCACTTGATGGCCAGAACTTTCGGCGACGCGGCCGATAACTTCCCTGATAGCGGATCCATGCTCGGAAAAGGCTTCCGCGCAGCAATTCCCAACCCAAAGGCAATCGGCAGAAAAATTCCGAGGGCCGTGAACATGTGGCGATGACGCTGGCGCAATGGGCGGATCATTTCAGGTTGGGATTTTCCAAACGCCCTTGATGACGGTGCGCCCCGTTTTCTTCGCGCGGTTCGTGATCGTCTTTTAACCAGCGTCGCAGCAACAGCGGCCATAGCGCAACCGTACCGGGCAGGATGACTAATCGAAAGCCCCGGCTTCCGCCCCGCGCGTGCGGGTCAATTTTCCCGACACCAAACCAAATGAACGGCAAGGCGAATAAAATGCCCACGGCTAAATAACTTCCCAGTAAAATCAAAAACACGGCGGCGATCATCGTTTTATGCGGGGCCAAATTTGACCGCGCGCTCCAGCCTTGGTCGGCTGAAACCGAGATTCCTTACACTTCAAATGGTTCAACTAATCTCAAGCCGCCGCAAATTCCCATCGTCAGATTAGGAGACGAGTTTTCCGGCAGGACTGATTTCGCGTGAATTCCTCGTTTCTTTATGCGGTTATCAATTGTCATCAATCGATCTCTGGTGGCCGGGTCATATCGTGTCGAAATGCGGCGCGGAAGGTTGCGTTTAACCAATAATTTGCCAGACTTTTGACATGAATGAGGAAATGGAAACAACTCCCGACTCTCCGCCCGGACTTTCCAGCGCGGAACAATGGGTGGACCTACACGGCGATTACCTCTTCAAATATGCCATGATTCGCTTGCGTGACCCGCTCAAAGCAGAAGACGCGGTGCAGGAAACTTTCCTCGCCGCCCTCAAAGGGGGCAAAAGCTTTGGCGGCCGTTCCTCGGAAAAAAGTTGGCTGGTTGGCATCCTGAAAAACAAGATTTTTGATTATTATCGCTATGCCGGCCGCGAAACGTCATTTTCTGATCTGAACTTTTATTCCGACGCGGAAGGCGACTGCTTTGTGCCCGAGGGCCTGCACAAAGATGCGTGGATTCATGAATGTGGCCCGCTGGAGTGGTCAAGTCCGGGCGCCAGCCTGGATAGTGAGGTTTTTTGGAAAACTTTTCATGATTGCTCTAGCAAGCTGCCGAAAAATGTCGCCACGGTTTTCAATCTGCGCGAGTTGGATGGTGTTGATGGCCGGGAGATTTGTCGGCTGCTGAACATCACGGAAAGTAATCTGTGGGTGATGCTGCATCGCGCCCGCTTGGCCTTGCGGCGTTGCCTGGAGTCTAACTGGTTTCGCCAGCAGGAGGGCGCCGCTTGAAATCTGCTCTCCCAACGACATCCTCTCTCGGAAGCTGCGCTAAAATCAGTCTGCCGCCTCCGGGCAATGGAACCCTGGTATCGCAACCCGCAGCCCCTCACGCCATATCCTTGCAAGTAAAAACCTGTAAGGATTTTTTTCTTACTCCGACTAAGTAAAGTGACTGGACAACGGGCAGCCCTGAAACTGCAGTCCAAGTAGTTCATATTCGGCGACTTAAACCATATATTAAAATGCATTGGTTGGCTGGAATCTCCAGAAAGCTCAAAAGCTGGGTGGCGGAGCTTTCGTTGAGCTGCAAGGCCGCGACCCGCTTGCAGTCGGAGGCGTTCGATCACCAGCTCACCATCCGCCAGCGATTGGGTTTGCATATCCATCTGGCGCTTTGCAAGTGGTGTCGCCGGTACTCGAAACAAATCAAGTTTATCCACCGTGCCGCCCCGAACCACGCGGATCAAATAGTGGAATCCGCTCCGCAACAGCTCTCAAAAGAGGCTCGAGAGCGAATCAGGCAGAAGCTCCGGGAAGAGTCAGAATAATCGCCTTTCTCTGTAATGTTTTTTCGCGGCCCGCGACTAATCTTCCGCAAAGTGTTAACTTTACCGTCGCCTCATCATGACCCCAGCACTTGAACATCTAAACGCCGTGAGGACAACTCTGGAATCCTTTCGGTTGCTCACCAGCTCGTCGGTTTGTTACGAGACGCGGTTGGCGCGACACAGGGATGAGGTTCGAGCGGCACAAATTTTGCGCTTCCAAGTGTTCAATCTTGAGCTTGGCGAAGGTTTGGCGGAATCCTACGCCACCGGCTCGGATGAAGACCCCTTCGACGACGTTTGTGACCATCTAATAGTGGAACACCTGCCGTCGGGCAATGTCGTCGGCACTTACCGATTACAAACCGGCCATCAGGCAGCGGCGCATTTGGGTTATTATTGCGCACAGGAGTTTGCCTTTGAGGCCTTCGAGCCGTTCCGCGCTGAAATCATAGAATTGGGTCGTGCCTGTGTTCATCCCCAACACCGCAATCTTATCGTCCTCGGTCTGCTCTGGAAAGGCATTGCCGATTATGCCAGGAAAAATAATTCACGCTACCTCTGTGGCTGCAGTTCGCTCACTTCCCAGGATCCGGCGGTCGGTGCCTCGGCCTACGCCAGTCTATGCCTCCATCATCTTGCGCCGCTGCACTTCCGTACCCGACCACTCCCGGCCTATGATTGCCCGTTCGATGTAATGACCCGCAACCCCGTCAAAATCCCCAAACTCCTCCGCGCCTATCTGACTCTCGGCGCAAAAATCTGTGGTCCGCCGGCGATGGACAAGAATTTTAAAACCCTCGATTTCCTGACCTTGCTTGACATGAAAACGATGTCACCTCTCAATCGTCAGAGATTCCTTGCCTGAGTGCGGTAAGTTTGATCTGCACCGCGAGCGCCAAAAGAGCACCGGCACAGCCGAAACGCCGCCAGCGCCATTCGCTCCATTCTCGCGGGGCCATGAGGCCAGAGAGGCCTATTCCTTCGTCGCAAAAACATTTTCTACGACTTTGACGACACCACCAGGAACTTCACCAGCCTCAAAACCAAGGATGCTGCCGAGGCCAATTGGCTGCTGACGACCGTGAACAAGGCAGGCAAACTGGACTCGGTCCGAACCGCTTTCCAGCGGAATGATTGTGGGGAAAGCCACGACGGAAGACTCGCTGGATTGGATTTTCAGCCAGTTTTGCCTTGGCATGTGAGTTGCTAAAATTGACGGGTTGTTTGCTGTTGTCGATACCGTCTTTTCCAATGAAATTCTATAATTTGAACGAAATTCCGGCGCGGAACGATGACCGTGTGTTCAAAGCGTCCTCCAAGGGCGCATTGATCTGGTTCCTGTTTTTCTCCTCGGTTGGAATCGCATTGATACTGTTTGCCGTCTTCGGACGGAGACAATTCGGGCCGAATCTGCCGCCGGCCATTTTCACGTACGGAGGGGCCGCATTTTTCGGGCTTTTTAGCTGGATGACTTTCCGACAGCTTCGAGCCAGCCTGAAACCTGCCAACTGGCTTCTTCGCTGCAATGACGCCGGCGTCATCATCAAATACCGCTCCTTCTTCAACTGGCGCTTTCCTGAGAGTGATGTGCAGGCGGTGGCGCTGGACTATGCCGAAATCGCCTCGGCGAGAATTGTAAAGGAAAGGCGCACCTCCCCCGCTCTTGGGGCCGCCAGGAACAATACCACACGGGCTATTACCTTTTTGGAACTCTGCCTGGCTAACGCGGACAATTCTTCCCTGGAAGCCCATTTGCAGGCGGAACAAAATATCAAGCCTCAGGGGTTGGTAAATACCCTGGACTATCCGGTCGAAATTTCACCCGGCGGGATCATCAGGCTGCGCTGGAAGACCAGCGGCGGCTACGGGATCAGCCCGTCTGCCGACCAGGCGCTGCAGTATCTCAGTGGCCGGGTAAAAATTCTGGCTCCGGAATCCACGAAGGTTAACCTGACGCACGACTGCAATCGAACCCCTGGCCAAGAGGATGCCAAAATACTCGCACTTGCCCGGAGCGGTGACCCAATGGGCGCGGTGCAATTGACGCAAGAGGTTTACCGTTCCTCCTTGAGCGAAGCCGTCACGTTTGTGTAGAAGTTGCAGTCAGGGAAATGATCCTTAAGCTGTCGGCAAACCGGCGCTTTGCTTGGCCGGCTTCCCTGCGAGCACTCGGAAACCCGCCTGACAAATCGACTCAGATGCACCTGCTGGCTTGAACCCGGCAACGATCACTAATGGCCGACAAAATGTCTGGTAATTCAAGCGGAAACTGAGCACTTCAATTGCGACACAATCTGCTTGGATCACCGTGGAAACCAAACATAAAATCCATGCCATCCGCTGTCAAAGGCGCTTTAACGACAGCAGCACAATTTCGGATTTGCCTTTGTATTCCTCGACCGTGCCGGTGACTCGTTTGAGATGGGTGAACTGCAAAGTGTTTGTGGACCAGGTCGCGGCGTCTGCTCGCGCCCCTGGAAAGCTGGTTGAGGTTCGGCCTTTGGCCCGGACTCCGGCTCGCTCGATGGAGTCCGTATCGGTGTTTAGCCGGACGCCTTGCCCGTGCTGCCAGGCGAAATTAAGCCGGAAAGCCGCGTCGGTTGGTGGCTAAACGGAAAAGAAAACCTTTTCTGCGTAAACTTCTTTTCCCTGTTGACACTTCGGACTTAATGGGTGTTAGGCGGCCAAATCATCTTGCCCACTTCGATAAGACCTGAACCGATGCCATCCCGACCCTGTTATCACTTAAAAATAAAAGGCGAACCTCATACTTTGGAAAAGCAGCTACTAATTGCTTGCCCCCAAACTTGCTATCTCCCCAAGTTGTCATTTCAAACTTGCCACGAGCAAGTCGCTTGCGCGCTCCCTCGATGGTGAGGCCATAAAACGAGGCTGCAAATCGTTGGAGGGTCAAAACCGACAATTGTATGCTTGGTGCCGATTTGCTCTTTTTACCCATGGTGTGTGATGGCGCCTAGAAGGCTGAACCACCGCCGACTCATGACGTGAACCGCGACAGCGGAACGGCCAGCGCCAACGGCGGTTGTCTCCGGCGACTTCTGGTTAGGCGTATGTCTCATATCTCTCACAAACTCTGCCATCAGTGAATAAAAAAATGGACTCTGTTGGAAACAATATCAAGCGTGCCATCTATCACAGCGCCGAATTGATTTGTGTGCGGTGTCCCGAATGTAATGCTCGTCCAGGTTACCGATGGATATTTTTTCTTGGTCGGCCATTCATCAGCGAACCAATTCTGATTAGTGTCATCTGTCCCGGACCAATAGAACTGTGTGCCAGAGTGGGCGCTGACAAAGGTGCGTAAAGCATTTGTATCCACCCGTCCATCCAAACTCAAATATGGATCCTTGAATAGAGTAAGTCGCCACTCAATCGTCCCATCAAAAGGAAACTTCTGGATGAGCGAATTGGTGAAGATAGCTTCAATTTCTGGCCCAGCCTTGCTGAAGGCACTCCGCAAATCAGAAACATGGGCGGCTTCGCCATGCCGAGGGATGAAAAGTGACACGACGGAACACACGCAAAAAATTACGAATGCTGCGACCGAAAGCAATATAACTCGAATGGCAAACTTCATCGCAATATGCCTAACCAAAGCTGAGCCACGACGACGGGCGGGCGGCCTCGCAAGGTTGATAATAGTTGTATAACCCAAATCATCCATAAACTCAAGGGGCAGCCGGCGTGGGCTCCAGCGCGGTGGTAGGCCAAATGCTCATACAAGAAATGCCGCTGCCGATACAAGGCCTCCGATGCACCCGATTGTCATGAGCGGAAAAACCAATTATTCATCCCAATCAACTTCAACCTTTTTAATTTCTGTTTGGTTGTATGCTGTTACAAAGGCGGCGACATGTGTGCGACCGCCTGATGATTGCATACTCAGCGAGCTCACACAAAACTTGTATCCCTCTCCAACCTTTAACTTGGCCTCTGCACAGGCACGCTGGGCACTCGCGCCGTGCAGCATGAAACTTAGAGCTAAAGCCAAAACGACGACAAGTAATGCGCCAACCAAAAATCCGTTGCGTGGACGCCGCCAGAGTGATCCGTAGTTTGGGTACTTCTCGGCAATGGCAGCCTTGACCAAAGGAGCACTCAAGCGGCTGTAAATCCAGCCCAAGAGAACCAAAAAGAACACAGCCAGCAATAAATAACTACCGAAGGAGGCGGGATAAACTCTTAAATAAGCCAGCGTCAGATCAAACGGCAAAATCAACGGGAGAACGAGAAGCACTCCTATGCACCCGCTCAACATAAACGCACTGAAGAAGGCAACAACGCTCGCCGTCCTCAGTCCGCCGCGAAAAAGCAGGATGCCTGCAATGACGGCAAAGATGTTGAAACTTGATGAATAGCTCTCGCCGCTGGCGATGGAGTATATCATCCAACCAATATCGAGAAATCCCACAATGATGAGCACAATTCCAACGTCTCTTAACGATTGGCGGTAATCATTCATGTTGGTCTAACGACGATCCAAAGCTGAGCCACGGCGCGAAAAACCGCAAGCATGAATTTGTGCATGACTGCCAACGCCAGGCGTAGCCGCCGTTGGCTCCAGCGCGGTGTTAGGCATCATCATTTTTGTATCTTCTTCCTTCTTCGCAATAACCAAAATACAAAAATGCCCACCGGAATGACCGGCGGAATGTATATCAGCAAACTATCCCCGCCGTCCAGAACCACCCGGTCAGCGATTTTATAGGTGATAAACAAAGCAACGACAAAAATCCCTGCCGAAATCTCAACGGTCTCCAGGGCTGCACGACGCGGAACTCCCTGCCGGATGAGAATAACGAACAAGAGAACGGCAAGAATCACCAAATATACAAAAACTCCAATGCCGCGCACGATTGATGATTGGTCCATACTCTTATGATGCCTAACGTAAGCTGAACCACCGCCGACTCGTGACGTGAACCGCGACAGCGGAACGGCCAGCGCCAACGGCAATTGGCTCCGGCAGCTTGCTAGGCGTGTCGGTCATATCGCTTTTCCATCTACTCGTTTTTTGGTAGCCTTCGTCCGTCGCCATCTGTCGCTCCACTCTGCTGCTTCATCAGGCCTGCCGAGGCGGCGACAAATATCATTGAGGCGACGATATGCCGTCTCATCTCTCGGACTCTGCTCTTGTGCGCGACGATACGACTCATAAGCGCGAAGGAAATCCTTGCGATGGCTTCGATAAAAATCGCCAATAGAAAGTAAGACCAAATAATTCGGCTGGCTAGATACCGCCTGCTCAAGAGCTGCCAACCTCTCATCTGAATCGTCGGGTAAAACCTCGGCCAAACCTCGCAACGCACCGAAATCGGCTGGATCGGCTTGAAGTGCCAAGCGGTAGTAATACTCTGCCGTACTTCTATCGCCAGCCGAAACCAACTTAACACCAGCAGAGACCGGCACGGGCGAGGTGATGATGTTTGAACGGCGAAAGCACTCCGCAATCTGAACATAAGCCGTGGCTCTCTCCTGCGGACAAGCCTGAGCGTGCCGCAAGAAATGCTCAATGGCTCGCTCGTAATCCTTGGAAACAAGGCATCGATTGCCGCGCTGCAAATCGGTTAGTGGACTTAATAATGACATGGGCTGGATGCGCCTAACGATCCAAAGAGCCACGGCCATCGGAGCGTGACTCCCAAATGCAATCGTGACAATCTAATTTCATATCATCGTCGAAACCCAAGGCGCGTGGCCGTTGGCTGCAGCGCGGTGTTAGGCAGCTTTACGAAAATGACTAAACAACCTCATCAACCACGCTATCATAGCAACACCTAAAACGCCCAGCAGGACCAAAAATCCTGACGACGAAAGCTGCGGGATTGTCTTGGCATTTGCTTCGATAAGCTGATACCAAACGACGCCTTGAAGTAAAACCAGCAAACTCGCCAGCAATGAACCGTGCCGCGACAAATAAGCACAAGTCTCGTTACGACGTTCGGGTGCAAACCAAAAATCACGATTTGGAAAGTTAATGCCTCGTGTCGGCACAAATCTGAGCGCGCAAAAAGAAACCGCGATAATCAGCGGCAAAATCACCCCGATAACTCCCTGAAAAACCACCGCCGAAGAACGGCTCATCCAGCCATTT
>JBEKMT010000113.1:0-17476 GCA_050008355.1 Verrucomicrobiota bacterium | reverse complement strand
TCCCCTTCAACAACGAGACATATTCCGCTCGCCCCGGATAAGGCCGGATGCCAAAAACAACAATCCTTATCAACGGCGGTTGAGCAGTGACGCTCTTTTTCAGATTTCCCAATGTTGGTTGGCAGTGTTGACCTGTCCGAGTCGAAGAAAAACCAGGGCCGAACCGAAAAAACGACTTGCAAAGCTCTGGCCGGCGGAAGAACAATGACCACCAATCAGATCCGGCCGTTTGCAGTGATGAACCCAAATTAAATCATGAAGAAGTCTCCCGTAAAACATGTCGCCCCCTTTATCCTCGTCTGCCTGGCACTCATCTTTTTGACCGGCTGTTTTGATACCAAAGAGGATTTCACCCTGAACCCTGATGGCTCTGGCAAAGTGGTCATCGAGTCCATTTGTTCGCCCCTGCAACTGCCGATGAATGGAAACGACAAGCAGACTCCGGAGCAAAAAACGCAGGCAGCCCTCCGCAGCATCCTTGATAATGTCAAGGGCGTCACTGCCTGGAAAAATGTCTCCTACGAACAACAGCAAGACGGGCGTTACCAGTTCAAGGGCATCGCCTTTTTTAAGGATATCAACAAGGTGGTCTTTCAGAATCTGGCCCTCATCAATTTCACTCTGACAAAAAGGCCGGATGGCGACCTGGTGCTGGCCGCCCAGATGGGCCAGCAGCAAAACGAGAGGACGGCGGCGAGCCCGCTGCTA
The DNA here is from genome assembly GCA_050008355.1 of Verrucomicrobiota bacterium. Classification (GTDB taxonomy): domain Bacteria; phylum Verrucomicrobiota; class Verrucomicrobiia; order Limisphaerales; family UBA11358; genus UBA11358. Next base: position 16,768 of record JBEKMT010000113.1, on the reverse strand, counting down.
ACCGGCCCGGAATTGGCGGAAAAAATTAAGGAGGCAAAGGGCAATTATCAATCCTCCCGGCCCATGATGGTGGGCTTCCTGACGCCGATGCGACAAGACGCCATTTTCCACTTGCCCGGTGCGGTCGGCGAAATCTCCAATTTTAAATCCACCCCGGGAGGCGATCTGCGGATTACGTTTGCCGGCACCAACCTGCTGGCGGCATTTGATTCGCTGTCCACCAATGATGACTGGTGGCGCTTGCACGTGGCTGGCGGCAGGAACATGGTGCAGGATGGCATTATACTGGACAATGCTTTGAACGAAAAATTATTCGGCCAAAAGGCGCCGGTCCAAGCCGTGATTACGGGCTCGGCACCGATCTTTAATTACGCCGTGGAGGTGGCAGCGGCGAAAACAGAATATGCCGCACTGCTCAAGAAACTCGGTCCCGCCAGCATGGACACGGGCATGGGAATGTTGGGCACGAGCGAAGTGGATGATTCAGCTGAACTGGCACCTCCCGCGCAAGGCGGTGAGTTCAAGAGCCTGAAGGTCGGCGGCATCCGTTGGGTTTTCGATTCTGACGGAGATAATAATGTGCAATCGTTCAACGGTCCCCCGGGCTACACGCTGTCGCTCATTGGCGAGCTCCCCGGCTCCGTCAAGGAGTTCTCCGGGGGCGAACTGGAAACGGCGACCGCCTTGGACGGAAGCGATCTGCTGCCCGAAAAACAATGGGACCGCACCATCAATTTTCCGTTCTTGTCCCGGGATCATTTGTCGGTGGTGTTTGAAGTCAAACTGCAGTCGCCCGGACCGGACGTGAAAGGTTTTAAGGAAATATCAGGCAACCTGACCTATTCCGTCGGCACGGGTTCCACCAACGTTGACCTGGGCATCACGGAAATCAGAGTTGGCGCTGAGGGCAGCGAATTCGGTGCGAGGATCAGCTCAGTCAGGCCGGGCCTCGCCGCCAATGGGGGTCAAAACCTCGGAATCAAACTCCAGCTGGCTCCTAAATATGTCATTTCCGTGAAGGCAGTCGGCGCGGACGGACAGGAGACCGTTTTGAAACAAAACAGCTATTCCGGTATCAATGGATATTTCACTTACACCTTTCATGCGAAAACGGAATTGCCCCCCAACGCCCGCTTGATCGTCACCAAATATGCCGGGATCAAGAAATATTCAATCCCCTTCAAGCTCACCAACCTCTCCTTGCTCGGCCAGCCAATCCCTTGAACCTTACCGGTTGCCCGCGATAAGACCCGGACAAATCTGGACAAAAAACTGGAGATTTAGAGAAACGGACCGGACAATAGAGCCGTCAGAGATAGTCCAATAGGAAACCCTCCAGTTTTGCCGGAGATTGCTGACACCGGTGGCTATGCCGGGCTTGAAGTCCCGCGGGACGATGGGCGCACTGGTGATGATTCCGCAGGGGCAGAGTTCGGCAAATTCGGTCGCATCACAAAATTAGATAAGAATAATTTCGTCGGCCTTTGTCCAGGCTCGAATATGAAAGAACCCTCTGTCCAAGCGGGTTTTGTCGTCCCAAAAACGGCAACGTTGTCGTTTTGGGAATCAGAATTAGAGAAAAGTTATGGCGTTGCATTATCGCACAGATTGGACTTGTGATCATTCCAGGTCGTGACGAGATAATGAAGCTCCGCGTGCGGTGTGTTCATGGTAGCAGTCGTTCGGAGTGAGGTTGGTGATCTCGATTCCACAGACTCAATGCCTCACTGCTAAAATCGGCAAAGAGATATTTTAACGATGGGGATTCAGCATGGCCGTCGCAGAATACTATGTTTGATTTTGCTTGATGCCGTGCCCGGGCGCGCTTGGTGCTCTCGGCAACATTATTTTTATATGTATCGGACAGGACCGTTTCATCGCTGGCACGTCCGAAGCCTTGGCCGTCACAAATGAAATGAGGCCCTCCGAGGAAGTCATCCCCGATAGCTATCATTTCGCTCGGGCTGGCGACCTCTGATTCGTTAACGCGCACAGTTGGTATGAGCGGGGCATTTGGCCGATAAGAGTCCCAATGTTCGCTGAGCCCTAACGAATTGGTTGCTGCCTTGGATAGTAGGCCAAAACCATTGTAGCCGTATTCAATGTAGCCCTGGTCTGCGGCGATGTCGGGAGGCCTGGACGCCGCAGGGCAATGCCACAAGCCCCGTGCATCATAATCGTTATTGTGCGGCGGAAGATTGTGGGGTAAACCCATTTGGCTTTCTAATGCGCCTTCCCAATAGCGAAGATCAGATTTCTCGCTTGGATCAAGAAATGGGGGATAATAATGATGGTCAGTCGTAAATTCCTGCAAAGCCAAACCGAGTTGCCGCACGTTGCTCAAGCACTGCATTCGCCGCACTCTGCTTTGTGCTTGAGAGATGACCGTGAGCAAGAGTGCCGCAAGGATTGCAATTGCCGCAATGACGACCAGTAACTCTAACAATGAAAAAACGGACGTTTTGTCATTGATCATAACAATTCCAATCACATTGATCTGCGGTTACCCATCTGGCTTTTCCTCGGTGGGTTTTCATGCATTCCATCTTTCCTTGGATTTGAATCTGAATCCAGCAGTATTTACGTGATCTATTGTAGCGTTTGCGCGCGGTTGAGGTACATCAGAATTGGAGAATTTGGAGCGCCCAGAAGACCGCAATATCCTCTGTGCCAGACAAAAACATGAGGTGAACCAAAAAACCCCCTTGCAAATCTTTGGCGCAGGAAGAGTATCTTGATAAAAAGTTATGGCTTCCGAACCTACCGATGGCGCTCCTCACGGCGAAGCGAATACGGTGACCATTCGCACCTTTAGCAACCATGATGCCGCAAATATCGCTCGCAGTAATCTTGAAGCTCGCGGTATCAAATGTTGGATTAATGCGGATGATTGTGCCGGATGGTATACGAATCTGACCGCACCCGGCGGCGTGCGCTTGGTCGTTTATGCTGCAGATGCCGGGGCAGCTATTGCTTTGCTGAATACCGAGGCATCGGCGACGGAAATAAACCAAATCGAAACCGAAGCGCTTGCTTCTGCGCCACCGGCAAACGGCCGGCTTAATAAGCTGGCTTGGTTTCAAATCCTGTTCGGCATCTTCATGGGTGTAATCCTCTGTTTGTTTTACCAATGGGCGAACACGATCGGAACCAAAACTTATTACCATTACGTTCATGGCAAAGTAGACAAGGAGTGGATATATCATAATGGATATATGGCCGGATTTTCAGAAGATCGGAATTTGGATGGCGCAATGGATCATTGGGTTCACTATGATGCGTATGGTCAGGTAAGCCGTTCTGAATATGACAATAATTTCGACGGAAAACCGGATGAAACCTGGATCTATTCAAATGATACTCCTGTAACCGTGCAAGCAGACACGGATTTCAATGGTACGCCGGATTTGTTTTGCACATACAGATACGGCGTCATTCAACAGGCGGACTTCAGACCCAATGGTTCGAAATTTACCGTCACGCGTGAAATTTTTCAGAATGGCGTGCTGACAGACGTTTTGCGTGGCGGCGACCTCAATGGGAATTTCAGAGAAGACGAGCACTACGACCCGTTTTTTAATCGGGTCCCGATTAACTTCAATCCAATCAGCACAAACACCCCGGCCACATTTTAAAAAATGCTGTTTGACCTGCCATTCAAGCATTGCTAAATTTAACTATCTAGTTAGTTAATTTATGCGCGCGGCAGTCATTCCCGGTGGACACAGCCGGCAACAACGCAGTGCGGAAACCCGGGCGGTCATTCTGGCCGCGGCGGGAAGGGCTTTCGCCAAATCGGGCCTGGCCGGTGCGCGCACGGATGCCATCGCCGCCGCCGCCGGCGTCAACAAAGCGCTGCTCTATTATTATTTCACCAGCAAGGAAAGTATGTACGAGGCGGTGGTGGAGGACCATTTTGCCGAGTTCAACCGCCAGGCCTTGGCCGTCCTGACTTCGCCCGGGCCGGCCCGCGCCGTGCTCCTGCGTTACGTCAGCCTCCATTTTGATTTCATCAGTGCTCGGCATCGTTACGCCTCTCTACACCAGCAGATGATGATGTCGGGTGGCAAATTCGCCGAACGCCTCGTCCGGAAATATTTCCGGCCCCGCGGTGAGGCGTTCGACAAACTATTGGAGCGTGGCATGCGGAATGGCGAATTCTACCGGACCGACCGGTTTAACATGGCCGTGTCGCTCGTTTCTCTCATCGTCTTTTACTTCTCCGCCGCTCCCGTGCTGAAATTGATGGGACGCTCTGACGCTTACAGCCCCGCCAATTTGCGGCGGCGCAAGCAGGAAGTCCTCGATTTCATCCGCCACGGCCTGTTTGTGGAACCAAATTTTCCCATGCCATGAAAAAGCGTATCATTCTCATTTTGATTGTGGTTCTCGTCCTGATTGCGGGCGGGATTTATTACACCAAGTCCCATCGGGCCGGCGACATCGTGTTGACCGGCGTCGTCACCACGGACGAAGTCATCGTGAGTTCGCAGGTTCAGGGTCGTCTTGATCAGTTGCTCGTCAGGGAAGGGGACAACGTCACGAATGGTGAATTGCTCGCCTTGATCCAGCCGCAAGCGCAACTGGCGGACATGGAATTTTTCACCAGGAGCGGGCAACAATCCGGGGCTGACCTGGTGCAGGCTCAGGCCGATCTTATTAAGATGCAGGCTGATTTTGCGTCGGCTCAGGCCAGTCTCGCGCAGGCCCAGGCCGACGCCGAAAATGCGCGTCTCAACTTTGAGCGCATGCAAAGACTTTATACCAACGACGTGGAATCCGTGCAGAACTTTGATCAAACCCGGATGACTTACGACTCCGCCAAGGCACGCGTCGACGCGGCCAAGGCGCAGGTCGAATCCGCTCACGCTGGCGTTGCCTCCGCCCGCGCCCGGGTCGACTCCGTGAACAAGCAAAATCAAGCCGCAGCCGCCCAAACGCAAAAGGCCCGGGTCTATTTGGATTACACCAGAATTCTGGCCCCGACGAACGGTGTGGTGGACACCCGCGCCGCCTTGCAAGGAGAGGTCGTCAATCCCGGCCAGGCCATCGTCACGCTTATCAACCAGGACGATCTCTGGGTGCGGGCGGATGTCGAGGAAACTTACATTGACCAAATCCACCTCGGTGACACGCTGCCCGTGAAATTGCCCTCGGGTGCCACGCGTGAAGGCACCGTTTTTTATCGCAGTGTGGATGCCGACTACGCCACGCAACGTGACGTCAGCCGCACCAAGCGCGACATCAAAACCTTCGAAATTCGCCTGCGTTGTGATAACCGCGACCGCAGCCTCGCCGTCGGCATGACGGCTTTTGTCACACTGCCGCTCAAGGCGCAATGAACCATGTTTGACATCGAGGTTGAAAATCTGGCCAAGCGCTTCGGCGATTTCGTCGCCGTTGACTCGCTTAACTTCTCCGTCGAACACGGCGAAATCTTCGGCTTGCTCGGGCCGAACGGAGCCGGCAAATCCACCCTCATCCGCATGTTGGTGACGCTCGTGCCCCCGACCTCCGGCACGGCGCGCGTAAACCATTTTGACATCGTGCGTGAGGCCAACGACGTGCGCCAATCCATCGGCGTCATTCCCCAGGCGATGACCTCCGACTTGGAATTGAGTGCCGTTGAAAATCTGACCATCTTCGCCAAACTCTACGGCATCCCGCGTGAGAAGCGGAACCGTACGATCAAGCAGTTGCTCAAGGAAGTGGATTTGGAGCAGTGGGCCGACAAGCCCGTGAAAATGTTTTCGGGCGGCATGCGCCGGCGGCTCGAGATCGCCCGTGGCCTGGTGCATGAACCCAAGATATTTTTCCTCGACGAGCCGACCACCGGCCTGGATCCGGTTTCGCGCGTCGCCGTCTGGGAAATGCTCTCCCGACTCAAGCACGAACGCGATTTGACGATCCTCGTTACCACGCATTATATGGACGAGGCCGACAAATTATGCGACCGCATCGCGATCGTGGATCACGGCAAACTGGTCGCGCTGGATTCGCCCCTCAAATTGACAGCCTCCGTTCCCGGCAAGAATGTTTTGGAAGTAAGTTTTACCGGGGCGCCGGCGAACTGGGCCGAGACCCTGAAATCCTTGCCGGATGTGGCCGAGGTGAAGGCGGAGGATAGTACCTTCCGCATCTCTTCAGAGAACGGCCCGGCCACCACCATCGCGTTGCTGGAAGCTGCCCGCGCCGCGAACGCCACCGTGACCTCCCTTTCCGTACAGAGTACCACCCTCGACGATGTCTTTGTGCATTACACCGGACGCCAGATGCGTGATTCGCTGCAAGCCGCCAGCGCCGCCGAAAGTCCCTTCATTTTACACCGATAAAATATGCATCGAGTCTGGGCCATCATCGAACGAGACCTGCGCCGCTTCCGGCGCAGCCCGATTCTCGTGGTCGTTTCCATCATCATGCCCCTCGTTCAGCTCGTTGTGCTCGGTTACGCGTTCGGCGGGAAGATCAAGAACCTGGAGATCGGTGTCGTCAACGAAGACCATGGCCTTCCTTCGGTTAAATTGGAGGAAATGTGTCAAGCGGTTGCCGCCAACGCAAAAACCTTCAACCCGATATATTACAGCGACCCGGCCGTGGCCATGCGGGATTTGCGGAACGGCAAAATCAACGGCGTGTTGGACATTCCGCCGGAGTTCTCCCGGAAAGTCCTCGCGGGAGCCAATCCGCGCATCGCTCTGGCCGAAGACAATACCGACCAGTTTTCCTCGTCCGCACTCGAAGCCGCTTTTGATGGCATGTTGCCCGTTTACAATGCGCCCTCTGTCCAGCCGCGGACGTCCGCCGCGGCCACGCTCGCCGTCGTCGAGATTTATCCGTACGTGCCTTATATCCAATATTTGTTGCCCGGCACCGTGGTGCTGGCGATTTTTGTGTCCGCCATGATTGGTGGCGGGATTATTTTCATCGATGACAAGGCGCGGGGCTTGCACGAGGGCTACCTGGTGACCCCCATCCGTAAATTTGAGTTGATCCTTGGCTTCAATCTCGCCGGCGCCGCCAAGGCCATCATCGCAGGTTTGGTCTTGATCACGCTGGGCTCGTTGATCGCCGGGATACCCGATCCCTTAAACCCGCTGCGTTTGGCGCGGATGTTCCTGCTGGTGGTTTTGACCTCGCTCTCACTGATCAGCATGATGTTCCTCATCATGGTGCGGGTGAATGACCCGCTCGTACCGCGCGCGATCTTCGGCATGTTGAATACAGTGCTTTATTTTCCCAGCGGCGCGGTCTATCCTACCCAATCTTTTCCCGCATGGATGAAGGCCATTGCCGTCGTGGATCCTTTCACCTACGCTGTGCACGGCTTCAAGCAATTGGTCTTGAAAAATACCGGTTTGATGGCGATCAGCCATGACCTCATATTTCTTTCCCTCTTCACAATCCTGGCCATGAGCGCGGCCACGCTGCTGTTCCGGCGGACTTTGTGAGCGCTTGGAGAGGGCACAACCTGGAACGATTGGAGCATCATTGAATGTCTTATCTTCGGCCGTCGGCATTGTTAGGGGCGTGACATTATGACGACTTCCGCTTCGCCACCCATTGTTTCATGTGTTCATCCAGTTTGGCGAGAATCGCGGGGTAGTCGGACGACTTGAATTCGGCTACTGATTTGGCCAACTGTTCGTCCGTGAGGTCCCAATCTCCAAAGGGCGGCAACATCGGCTTGAGGAAAGCATAATATTCTTGTTCACATGCCTTGCACTTGAAGCCCATCTTGCTGCCGCCTCCTGGCAAGGCCAGCGAATCAAAACCACTGGCGTAGTGAGTCTCGCCACCGCAGTACTGGCACACGGGCTGGATTGCGTCGGGTAGCTCGCGGGCCCAGTCGAGGTCGGACGCCTCAAAACACTCTTGGCATAAATCGAAGTGCTTCTGCGCTTCAACTGCGTGGCTTGCGCAAACGGTGTAATGAACCCTCGCTTCTCGTAAATGGCATTTGTCGCAAAGCATGTTGTACGTTAGTGCAGGTTGACTAATTTGCTTACAACCAAGTCAGGATAATCAAAATCTCATTTTCGCGTCACGCAGCAAAAGCATACGCCGAGTGCATCCCATTTCCTGGGGAGCTCTTGTCACCCATCAGCTTGGAAAATACCGTCCGTCCAGGATTTTCAGCAAACATTGTCACTTTTGAACTTGCCACGCAACCCCTTTGAACGCTTCCGAAATGTTGCCGAAAAAACTGGCGTAAACTGTCGGTGCAAGCTACCCTCCACGCTTATTTAATTCTAATTTATGCCAAAACTTACTGTTCGAGATCTGGACGTTCGCGGCAAACGCGTCTTCATGCGCGTCGATTACAATGTTCCACTGGAGGAACGTGACGGGCAGATGGTCATCACCGATACCACCCGCATCGTCGAGACCCTTCCAACCTTGAAGCTTTTAATTGAGAAAGGCGCCAAAATCATTCTCGCTGCCCACTTGGGCCGTCCGAAAGGCAAGCGCGAAGCCACCATGTCATTGCGACCCGTCGGCGTGAAATTGCATGAACTGCTCGGCAAACCCGTCGCTTTCGCCACCGATTGCATTGGTGAAGTGGTGGAAAAGGCCGTCGCCGGCTTGAAAGACGGCGATGTGCTTTTGCTGGAAAATGTCCGTTATTACAACGAAGAGGAAGCCAACGACCCGGCTTTCGCCGAGAAACTGGCGAAGGTAGGAGATATTTACGTAAACGATGCTTTCGGCGCAGCGCACCGGGCGCATGCCTCCACGGAAGGCGTTGCCCGCTTCGTTACCAAACGCGGTGGCAAGGCTGCCGCCGGCCTGCTCATGGAACGCGAATTGAAATTTCTCGGCGACGAATTGGAAAGCCCAGCGCGTCCCTTCGTGGTCATTCTCGGCGGCGCCAAGGTTTCCGACAAAATCAAGGTCATCGACCGCTTGCTCGAAAAAGCGGACACCATTCTGATCGGCGGCGCCATGGCTTACACCTTCAAGCTCGCTCACGGCGTGAAAACCGGCAAATCACTGATCGAACCCGATCACAAAGGCACCGCGCTGGCTGCGGAAGAAAAAGCCAAAAAACTGAAGGTCAACTTCCAATTGCCCACAGATACGATCATTGCGACACCTGTGGACACCGGCAAATTGAACAAGAAAGGGAAACCGGTCTTCGACTTGGTCAATATCCGCACCGTGACGGGTGATATTCCGGATGACGCTGAAGGTTTCAGCATCGGGCCGGAAACCGCCGCGAATTACGCCCGGATCATTCAGGGTGCAAAAACAATTTTGTGGAACGGCCCGATGGGCATGTTCGAGGACGCACGCTTTGCCGCCGGAACGAACGCCGTCGCGCAAGCCGTCGTCGACGCAACCCAAAAGAATGGCGCCAAGAGTATCATCGGTGGCGGCGACAGCGTAAAAGCATTGAACAAGGCCGGCCTGGGCGACAAGGTTACGTTTATGAGCACTGGTGGCGGCGCCAGTTTGGAATTTCTCGAAGGTGCCGTCCTTCCTGGAGTGGCGGCCCTCAGCGATAAATAGCGATAAATAAATTGGATATATAACCTTTTAATTACCAGGTTGGCCGGGGATTGGGCGATTCACTTTGCCTTTCCGGCGACACGGAGGATTTCAAATATGAATAAAGACAGAAAATTAATCATTGCCGGTAACTGGAAGATGAACAAGACCGTCGCTGAGGCGCTGGCGCTCTTGGAGGATTTGAAGCGCGATCTGGCAGCAGTCAAGGAAGTGGATATCGTGGTTTGCCCGCCCTTCACGGCACTGGAATCCGTTTCCAAGGCGATTCTGGAATCCAAGAACATCCGGCTCGGCGCCCAGAACATGAGCGAAAATAATTTCGGAGCCTATACCGGCGAAATCTGCGCCGGCATGTTAAAGGAATTTTCCGTGCGCTATGTCATTCTCGGCCACAGTGAACGCCGCCAGTATCAAAAGGAATCAGACGCGCTCATCGCCAAAAAGACCTTGGCCGCCCATGGCGCTTCCCTCAAGCCGATCGTCTGCGTGGGTGAAACCCTGGCGGAACGCGAAGGCAATCTGACGGAAAAAGTTTTGGATACCCAGGTCCGGGGCAGCCTCGCAGGTTTGACCAAGGAGCAGGCGGTGGAAACGGTCATCGCGTATGAACCTGTCTGGGCGATCGGCACCGGTAAGACCGCAACCACCCAGCAGGCACAGGATGCGCACGCTTTCATCCGCGCCTTGCTGGCGAAAATATTCGACAAAACCACCGCCAAAAAAGTCCGCATCCAATACGGCGGTAGCGTGAAACCCGCCAACGCCAAGGAATTGATGAGCCAGCCGGACGTGGATGGCGCGCTCGTGGGCGGTGCCTCGCTTGAGGGTCGGAGTTTTGCTGACATTATCAAGAATTCCATATAACATATTACCTTTATGAGTTATCTCGCTGGTTTGTTGACATGTATCTTGCTGGTCAATGCGTTGCTATTGATCCTGCTGGTGCTCGTGCAGTTGCCAAAAAAAGACGCCGGCGCAGGCCTCGCGTTCGGGGGCGGCGCGGCCGACGCGCTGTTCGGCGCCGGTTCGGGCAATGCCCTCACCAAAATCACCAAGTGGGGCATAGTCGTTTTCGTCGTGCTCACCTTGGGCCTCGGATACATGCAGGACCATTTGCATGCCAGTGACCAGGGCACGGTCGACTTCTTGAAAAAAGTCGGGCAGAAGCAATTGGCCCCGGCACCCATGGCCTCGTCGCCCGTGACCCCATCGCCGGCCCCCGTGGTACCGTCGTCGCCCAATGCCTTGTCCTCGATCCAGCTTACGGGTACCAATTCCCCGGTGATTTCCGATACCAATACGACAAAATAAATCGGCCCGAAAAAATGTTTTACCCCGGATGCGCCCGCCGATTTTTTCTGCGGGCGCATCTTCTTTTATTACTGTCAGCCTGTGTGCTGATCTGCGGTTGTTCGCGCCATGAACCACCCGCCGACTTGACCATTATCAATAGCGTCGAGCCGGAGTCCCTCGATCCCGCGATCATTGTCGCCCAGGCCGACATGCGCGTGGTGCAGGGTTTATTTGAAGGGTTGACGCGGCTGGAACCCGTCAAAGCGCGGGCCGCTCCCGGCCTGGCGGAAAAATGGGAAATATCGCCGGACGGCAAAACTTATACCTTCCACCTTCGCGCCAACCTGGCGTGGTCCACCGGCGAGCCCATCACCGCGGATGACGTGGTTTATTCCTGGATCCGCGCGCTCGATCCCCAAACCGCTTCGCGTTACGCCGGTCAGTTGTATTACATCAAAAACGCCGAGGATTTTAACATCGGCAAGATCAAGGACCCGTCGCTGGTCGGGGTCAAAGCCTTGGATCCTCTGACCGTGCAAGTTCAGCTCGCCGCGCCGACGGCATTTTTCCTCGACCTCTGCGCGTTCCCGACCCTGGCGGTGGTGCCGCGTCAGGCCATCGAAAAGTACGGTGACCATTGGCTTACGCATAAACCTATGCCGACCTCCGGCGCCTATGAGCTGGATTCATGGCGGCTGAATGATAAGATTCGCCTCTTAAAGAATCCGCGCTATTGGGATGCCGCCAACACGCAATCTTCCATCATCGATTTTCTGCCCGTCGGCTCGCCCAACACCGCGTTGAACCTCTACGAACGCGGCCAGGCGGACATTGTCTGGGACAAAGGGCTCATCCCCGCTGAACTACTGGACGTACTACTCAAGCGACCTGATTTCCATACCTTTAGTTACCTCGGCACGTACTTCATTCGTTTTAACACCACCCGCAAGCCTTTTGACGACCCCCGCGTCCGGCAGGCGCTCGCGCTGGCCGTGGACAAGGATCTCCTCGTCAAAAAAATCACCCGGGCCGGCGAAGTCGTCACGTCCCATTTGGTTCCCGACGGCACGCAAAACTACACCTCGCCCGAAGGCCTGGGATACAATGTCGAGCTCGCGCGCAAACTGCTCGCCGAAGCCGGCTATCCCGGCGGAAAAGGTTTTCCCCGCTTCGAATATCTTTTCGACAGCACCGGCAAAGTCCATGAGGGCATCGCCATTGAATTGCAGCAAATGTGGCGGGACGCCCTGGGAATCCAGATGGATTTGCGACAGGTGGAAACCCAGGTTTTCTGGGGTACTCAATCCCGCATGGATTATGACCTGTCCCGCTCCAGTTGGATCGGCGATTACAACGATGCAAACACCTTCCTCGGCATGTTTGTCACCGGCGATGGTAACAACGAAACCGGCTGGAGCAACGCGCGTTATGACGATCTCGTCCACACCGCAAACGAAACCACCGACCTGAAGAAGCGCGAACAACTTTTCCAGCAGGCGGAAACCTTGCTGGTGCACGATGACGTACCCATTATTCCGCTTTACATTTACGTCGGTGTAAATTATTTCGACACCAACAAGGTTCAGGGCATCTGGGAAAACGTGCTGGATGACCATCCGCTGCGCTCGATTCGCAAAGTCAAACCACAAACGTAATGCTGTTTTAACCTTAAATGTATTTTTTAAGACGCATCGCTTTCGCCGTTCCGTTGCTGCTGGTCATCAGCCTGCTGGCGTTTGTGCTGGTGCATCTGGCTCCCGGCGGACCGTTCGACAGCGAACGCAAGCCGGCATCGCCCGAAATCGAACGCAATATCAAGGCGAAATACCACCTGGATGAACCGGTCTGGAAACAGTACTGCCGTTACCTCGGTGATTTGCTCCACGGAGATTTCGGTGCTTCCATGAAATATCGAAATCACAGTGTCAACGATATCATCGCGCAAGGTCTGCCGGTTTCCATGTTGCTGGGCACGCTGGCCTTTTGCTTCGCCATGGCGCTCGGTTTGCCCATCGGCTTTTTCACCGCCGTCCGCCGTGGAACCTGGTTCGATTATACTGGCAGCTTTCTGTCCATCCTTACCGTTTGCATCCCCAGCTTTGTCGTTGCCCCCATTTTGATCCTGCTGTTTGCAATGAAATTGAAATGGTTCCCGGTCGCCCTCTGGGGATCGCCCTGGCACATGGTGTTGCCCAGCATTGCGCTGGGTCTTTTTTTTGTCGGCAAAGTGGCCCGCATCATGCGCGAGGGAATGTTGAGCGCGGCACAATCCGAGTTCATCACGGCCGCGCGCTCAAAAGGCCTGCCCGAAACCACCTTGATGCTGAAACACGCCTTTCGCATCGCGTTGTTGCCGGTGGTTTCCTATTCCGGGCCGATGCTGGCTGATCTGTTGACCGGCTCCTTCATCATCGAAAACATTTTTCAAATCCCCGGCATTGGTATCTTTCTCGTGAACAGCTCGTTGAATCGTGACTATCCGGTGGTCGTCGGTTTGTCTCTGCTCTACGCGATGCTGCTCATCGCTTTGAACCTGGCGGTGGACTTCGCCTACACTTTGCTCGATCCGCGCGTGAAATATGAGTGACCCGCAAGTGGATGATTCTCAGTTGAAAGATGAGGGGAAGCCGTCAGAAGCGGCGACTCCGGCCAAAGAATCGCGGCTGCACCTCAGCCCCGGCCAGCGCGCCTGGCGACGATTCAAAACCAATCGTGCCGCCAGCCTCAGCGCCTGGTTCCTGGTCTTCCTGTTGGCATTGATCGTTCTGTGGCCGCTGCTCTTGAAAATTGCCGGCGGCGATTTTGCCAGGACTCATAATCCGGATGAATTGTCCGATGCCCAGTTCTCCCCGCCCGGTGCCCAGCACTGGTTCGGCACCGACGTTCACGGGCGCGATCTCTTTTCTCGAACCGTATACGGCGCGCAAATTTCCCTGCTCGTGGGTGTCGTCGGGGCAGGTGTCAGTTTGGTCATCGGTGTGCTGTGGGGCTCCATCGCCGGTTATGTCGGCGGACGCGTCGACAGCGCCCTGATGCGCATCGTCGATATTTTATACTCACTCCCTACCATCATTTTTGTCATTGTCCTCATCACCACTCTGGGTGAACTGATCAAACAATCCCATTTCATCCAGCAGTCGCCTTCCGCCGCCGGCATACTGCGGGTGGTCTTGCTGTTTGTCGGTTTGGGCGCGGTGTCCTGGCTGACCATGGCCCGCATCGTGCGCGGACAGGTCTTGTCGTTGCGTTCGCGCGGCTTTGTCGAAGCCAGTCGCACGCTGGGGGCCCGTAACCGGCGGATCATTTGGTACCACATCATCCCGAACATCATGGGCGTGGCCATCACGTACGTGGCACTGACGATGCCGTCCATCATCCTCTACGAATCCTTTCTGAGTTTTCTGGGTCTCGGCGTCCAGGCACCCATGGCCAGCTGGGGCACCCTCATCAGTGAGGGCGTTTCGCAGATCAATCCCATCCGCATCTACTGGTGGTTGATCATCTTCCCGGGCGGCGTGATGGTAACGACCCTGCTCGCGCTCAACTTTCTCGGCGACGGCTTGCGCGATGCGTGGGATGTGAAAAGTAAGTAATGCCCGCCGGAAGTTACCTGTTGTTTGGCAATAATAATATTCGTGTTAATTGGTGATCATTCGTGGTTGCTGCCGCAGATTCTATTTCGCTTTCCGATAATCATCCATCCGCCACTGTAGGAATGCTGAACAATGCCTGGGTGTCGCCTTGTTTCGCAACGGCCAGAACGCCTTAAAATCTTTCTCCAATTTTTGCAGTTCCCGGACTCCCCTGAGTCCCAGGGTCCTGGCCATCGCCGTTTTTTCAGCCGCAACAGCTTGCTGCCAGAGCATGAAATGACAGGATTCCGCCGCCATGCGCGCGGCCAGATCCATTTCGCCCGCCAGAATTTTCCCGGAATCCAATTTTGGCTTCGCTCGGGCCAGCAGCTTACGCTGCGCTTCAATTTCCTTCAAGGTCGCGCGAATTTTCACGGCCGGGATTGTAGAAAACCATTTTAAACCATGGCGACAGAACAGCTCCCGCGTTTCCGGTTTTGGCGCGGCGATCACTGTTCCTAGCGGTGTCTCGTTCACCGCTTTCACCCACAGTTTTTGGTGGACGAAGCCAAGCCTGACCGCTGCCTCGGCCGCCTGGCCGGTGTCATCTTCAAATACATCCCGGCTCAAAACGGGCACAAGTTCCGATTCGTCAAAGTGCTCGGCATTCCACGCCAGGGAGGCGCCGGCAAGAAACAGCGGCCAACTCACTGCGAGGGGCTGCGGATGACCGCCATCGCCCCAGTCCGTGTTCAGAAAACCAAGCGCGCCGAATCTTTTCCCTGCTTTCGCCGCGGCGCGAAGATTGGCCAGGGCATTGTCATGTTTGCCGATCAACGTCTGCCAGGTCGAGGTGCCGGGGCAAACGTAAAACGGCACTTTTGCCTTCGCAAACCTGGCCGCTTCCTGCGCAAAGGGATGGCCGGCTTCATAACCCCAGTTCAAAGCCACGATGTTCCTGGGCAACTCCCGGATCAGCTGCGGATACTTCAAAATGATGTCGCCCCAGAACATCATTTGTTTCTTGCGCGAGGAAACTTCGCGGTGGATCTTTCTCAGGAAGTCCAGATAAACCCGGCCTTTGCCGCGCGTCTCGCACAGTTTTTTGCTTTGCCCCTTCCCCAGGTCCCAGGTCTCGTCACCGCCGATGTTGAAATACCGGCTCCCAAAATTCGGCAGCAATTCATCGTACAGCCCGCGCAGGAAGGGCAGGGTACCGGGATGATTCGGAGCGAGCGTCGTGGGACGACGGACAAATTCCCTGCTCGCGTCCTCGTAAGGTTCGGAAATTTCCGCCAGCTTTTTCAGTTTCGGGCTTTCCAGAAAGTAGCGCAGATGACCGAAGGAGTTTTGGTTGGGCACCAGGTCAATGCCCAGTTCCCGGCAGCGTCGATCCAAAATTAGGATTTCGCTGGCAGTGAGCGCTCCCCAGTCCCGCCAGACGGATTTGTACTCGCGATAGGCGAACGTGTGTTCGGTGTAAAGCTGCAGCTCGTTGATCTTGAAATCGGCGAGATGTTCCGCGAGATCCAGCAGCGTTTCCAATTTGGGAACGCGTCCGCGCGAAATATCCAGCATCACCCCGCGCCGCGCAAAATCCGGCCAGTCGCGGATCTCCAGGAAAGGCAATCTCCGGCCGTGGGCCCGCAATAATTGTCGCAGTGTTGCGGTGGCCGCGCGCAGGCCGCCGCTTTCCCGGAATTCAATCCGCACACCATGTCGGTCAATCGTCAGCCCGTAACCTTCCGGTTGCGCGGGAGCCGCCGGCGTGCGGAAGACTTTGATTGTCGCCAACGGGCGTTGCTTCGGCAAAACAAAGACCCCCGCATACCGCTTCATCGAACGCGGAACCGGCAACAGACTGGGCGACTTTGGCATCGGCCTTCAGTTAGCCACAAATCCAACCCGGGATAAATCCTGAAGTCGTCATACAAGGAAATCTTCTCACCGACCACTAACCCGCTTAACCCACGGTAGGAGCGAGCTGCTGATGCCGATCATCGGCCTCTGCCCAAACTATAAGGGGCCCGCATGAATCCACGAGCCGAAGAAACCCTCGACAACCCCCAAACTCACAAACGCCGCATCACTCCCCCTCGCTTGTGGTGAGGGCTGGGGTGAGGCGGCCAACCACTTTGCTCAGCCAAGCCAACCCCCCTTAAAATAAGCCAGATATGCTTGTCTGTTGTTCTGTTTCCGAAAGCCCCTGCAAGGTTATCCAGTTTCCACACCTTTTTGCTACTGTGTTCATCACTTGTCGCTGACTCTAACGGAACAGGGAATCAGAATCCGAACACGTCACCCGAAGCCAGCAAAGGTGGAGAACAGCAGACAGAAGCAAGTTCGTCACGACACAATATCAAGAGTAGAAGGGTTTTCTGACGGGGTTTTTG
>JBEKMT010000112.1:0-17521 GCA_050008355.1 Verrucomicrobiota bacterium | reverse complement strand
GGACACTCGCCCGGGATGAACATCAGGTGCGCGGCATCACACTGATCGTACCCTCGCTTGATTACGTGGAGATTGATCAGGCACCGGTGGACGGCTTTTCGCTACCGACCCGAAAAATTAGCAGTTTGTTGCTTGGAAATGGAACCAAGGCCCTCCGCCGCCGAGTCAAAATCGAAGGTGTCCTAACCGTGCAGGATGGCGATAACTTTTTCCTCCAGGACGGGACGGGCAGCGCCATGGCCGTCGCCAAGCAGAGCATCGTCCTGACCCGCTCAGGCCATTGGGTTTTCTGGCAAAGCGCCCAGGACCGCGATGTCAGCGAGAATACTCAAATGGAGCCGGGCGACCAGATCGAAGTCGTTGGCTTCCCGGAGACGCGCGGCTACTCTCCGGTTCTGACCGAGGCAGTATTCCGCCTACGAGGGCATTCCACCTCGGTAACGCCAGTTCAGACCGACGCCAACGGCATTTTTGCCGGAAATTTGGATTCCACCCTGGTCAGCCTTGAAGGGGTGCTCTTGAGCAGGCAAATTTTCGGACAGAAAACCGTCATGGAACTCCGCGACGGGCAGAATGTATTCGAAGCCTTGGTGCAAGAGCCTGTGATGTCAATTGAACCGGGGAGCCGGGTGCGAGTGACCGGCGTGTGTCAGACCGAACCCACCCCTTATGAAGAGTTTGGCAAGAGCGTCGGCTCATTCAAGATCATGGTCGGCCAAAAGGTCAACATTTCCGTGTTAAAGCGGCCGCCGTGGTGGGACTTCAAGCATACTCTGGCGGTAGCCGGCACCTTGGCCGGCATTCTGGCGGTCGCCCTCTGTTGGATTGTGCTGCTGAGCCGCCAAGTCGAAAAGCGAACCATCCTGTTGCAGGGCGAAATTGAAGAACGGAAGAGCATCGAGCTGAAAATGGAGCGGACGCATCAGCAACTCCTGACGACCTCCCACCTGGCAGGCATGGCGGAAGTGGCCACCTATGTACTCCACAATGTCGGCAACGTCTTGAACAGCGTCAATCTGCTGGGTGCTGCCATTGCGAAGGATATCCACGACTCCCAGGCGGGCGGCGTGGGAAAACTGGCCGACCTGCTGGCGTCCAAGGGAAAGGATTTGGGACGTTTCCTGACTGAAGACCCGCGCGGTCAAAAGATCCCCAATTATCTTAAGCGGCTTGGCGCCCACCTGGCGCAGGAGCAATCGGACCTCAACCGCAAAGTCGAATTCCTCACCGAAAATATTCAACATATCATAGAGATCGTGGCCACCCAGCACGCCTATGCCAATATCTCGGGAGTATGGGAAAACGCTGCTTTGGAAGA
Source organism: Verrucomicrobiota bacterium (assembly GCA_050008355.1). Lineage (GTDB taxonomy): Bacteria > Verrucomicrobiota > Verrucomicrobiia > Limisphaerales > UBA11358 > UBA11358. The sequence continues at coordinate 16,203 of JBEKMT010000112.1, read as the reverse complement.
TATAGTGGAAGATGGATTGCGAATGCAGGGGGAAATTCTGGACCACCATAACATCGAGCTGGTGCGAGAATATAGCAAAGCCCCACTGTTAATGGTGGATCGCCATAAAGTGCTTCAAATCCTCTTCAATCTCCTCCAAAACGCCAAACATGCTTGCGACAAGAGCAATACTGCCGATAAAAAAATAATCGTGCGCATCCACGCCAGAGACGATCAGCATGTCTCGGTTTGCGTTTTGGACAATGGCATTGGCATCGCCGCGGAAAATCTTACCCGCATTTTTGACCAAGGCTTCTCGACCCGTAAAGGCGGTCATGGATTTGGGTTGCACAGCAGCGCGCTCATGGCCCAAGACATGGGAGGCACCCTTAAGGTTTTCAGTGCAGGGCCGGGCACGGGTGCTGCATTCACCTTGGAACTGCCCTTGATCCCCAAAGCCGATCTATCCCAACCAGGCAAGCGACAAAGCCCGCCGCTTGACAACATTGGCATGCCACCAGCAAACTCCTGAACTTAGTCTCATTTAGAAACCAACATGAAATGGGAAAATACCCAAACGGCACGCATATTGGTCGTAGACGATAATCGCCGGATTCACGAGGATTTCGACCTGGTTTTCTTCACCCGTCAACGCAACTTGGAGTTGGAAGCTGACCAAAAGGAGATTTATGGGCAGTTCGATCAACCCGCTGTCGCCAGACCTGCTTTTGAGTTAGACCACGCTCTTTCCGGTAACGAAGGGATAGAGAAAACACAAAGATCAATCGCGGAAGGCCGACCCTATCAAGTCGCGTTTGTGGATATTCGTATGCCAGGCATGGACGGTGTGGAAACCATTGAGCGGATTTGGTCGATTGATTCGCGCGTTCAAGCAATTATCTGCACAGCCTTCGCCGATTATCGCTGGGAAGACCTGGCCCGCCGCCTAGGGCAAAGCGACAAACTATTGATTCTGAAGAAACCGTTCGATCACATTGAGGCGTTCCAACTGGCGAGCACCCTAAGCGAAAAATGGTTCCTTGCCCGACAGGCAGCCCTCAAATTCGAGCAGATGGAATTGCTGGTGGCGCAGCGCACTCGACGCATTCTCGAATTGCAGCGACGCGAAGCCCGGAGCCCCCAAGGACCAGAGCAGCTGAAGCTCCGGCTCTTAACCAACCTGGCGGAAGAATTCCGCAGTTCCCTGATCCTCATTCTCAGAAGACTTGAGCGAATACGGGGGCGGAAGCCAGAGGGCCCGGAGGAGGCGCTTGTGCGCTGCAGTACCGAACGACTGTTGCACCTGGCTGAAGAATGTTCAAATCTGCGAAATCTCAATGAAGACGACCTCCAGCTTAGGATCGCCGAGGCCGATCTAGTACTGTTTCTGCAAGGCGTGGTGGCTTTATTTAGACCGGTGGCGGAACGGCAAAAGGTTCAACTTGAATTCCAGTGCAATAAAAGCAACTGGCCGGTTGGTTTCGATGCGAGCAAGCTGGAAAAAATCCTTTTCAACATTCTGTCCCATTCTCTTGAAATGACCCCGGAAAATGGCCGGGTCTCTGTTCAAGCCCAACTTAATCCGGGAACAATGCAACTGGTGATTCAAGACACTGGGATTGGAAACTCCAAGATGGAGCTACCATTGGTTCCCGAATTGTTGGGTCTCTCCAATTCAGAAGATCCCAAACGTCCCCCCTGGCTAAGGTTAGCTTTATCGCAGGAATTGACGCGCCTCCATGGCGGCACCGTCACTTGGGAAAGCCCAGCTTCCGATGCTGAGGCAGGTTCTGAATTTCCAGGGACACGCTTCGTCATTGTCCTCCCGTTAGAAGATGTCAATCCGGCAGTCCAGCCGACGGCCCAGTTTGAGTCACGAATTACCCAGGTAGAATCCCCGACCGCCTCATCCATCGAGGAAGATTCCTCGATGAAAGAGCAGCCGCTAATCCTGCTGGTGCAGGACAATGCCCACCTGGCTCTCAGTATCCAACAGGACTTTGGCTCGGACTATCGGACTATTCTGGTTAAGGATGGCGCTCAGGGGCTCATCCACGCCCGGGAGACATTGCCCGACCTTATCATCGCCGAGGTGACTCTACCAATACTAAACGGTATTGATCTTTGCCGTAAGCTCAAAAATGACGAGCTGACTAGCCACATTCCTGTCATTTTACTGACCGCCCACGATTCAGAATCCGGCCAATTACAGGCGTTGGAAGCAGGTGCGGATGATTTCATTCTCAGGCCCTTCAAAGTATCGTTGCTCAAGGCACGTGTGGATAACCTGCAGGAATCCCGCCGAAAGCTGCAGGGACTCTTCAGGCAGGTTAAACAACTGTATCCGCGCGACATTGCCACCAATCAAAGCGACGCCAAGTTTATCCGACGTGTCATCGACGTGGTGGAGGAAAACATGGCGGATTGGGATTTTGACCTCGAAACAATGGCCCAAAAACTGGGCGTTAGTCGGAGACAGTTGTTCCGCAAACTCCACGCCGCCGCCGGCTGCAGCCCAAACGCTTTTATTCGCACCTTGCGCCTGAGGCGCGCTGCCCAGTTGCTAACGGAATCCCAAATGACAGTAACCGAAATCACTTACGCCGTCGGCTTCTCGGACCTGAAGCACTTTCGCACCATTTTTCGAGAGTATCACGGCGTGGCTCCGGGGGAATATCTCAAACGATCTAAAACACAATGACCAAGCCCATGCTTGCAGGCTGGGCTTTCCCGTCGAAAGGGTTCAGGCTGCCACATTTGCCGATGAAGCTTCGTGCCTCTGGAACTCGGTGGCCAAATCCAGAACCCCATATTGCCAAATGAGACCACCTGAAATACAACGCAATATGAAATCCGGGATATGCCACATATCGCAGCCCAACGCTTGTTGGGTGGCAAAATGCGGTATGCGCGGCGCATTCACTTTGATGGAATTGATGGTTGTCATCGCCATCATCGCCCTGCTGGCTGCGTTGCTGCTGTCGGTTTTGAACAAGGGCAAATCATCAGCCAAACGCGTGACTTGTGCTGGTAATGTTCATCAAATCAATCTGGCTATAATAATGTATGCTGACGATCACGGCGACGAAATCGAATATTCTACCAATGTATATTACGCCTATAAGGACTTGGTTGTTTCATATCTTCGACTTGCGACCAATTCCAGCGCAAATTTCACCTTTGTTTGTCCTGCCGACACGTCGTTGTATGCAATTTCCCTGACCCACTATTCCAGCTATGGCTTCAACGGCGCGGCGCGCGGTGTCAATGACTTTGGCATGGCGCAACGGCGCTTTGGCACCGTGCATGAACCATCCAGGACCGCTCTGGACGGTGAGATTTCCGGAGGCATCGGCGTAAGCTGGCACGCCCCCGAGCCAGTCGGCCAATATAATAACGCCCCCAATGTCGGCGGTTTCGTGGATGGTCACGTGAGCTACCTCAAGATCTACTGGGACGGCATCAAGGGTATTCCAGATTTTCCATTTTATTACGAACCACCGCCTGGCTATGATTATAAATGGACGGGAAATTAAACTTGGCAGACCGTGGTCCGCTAGAGGGTGGGAGCAATTCCACTAAGTCATGCCAAGTTGATTTAATCCGGTATTAAGGCCTGTATTTTTGTGCGGGGCGGCTTATGGCGGCGAAAAGCGGAACCCTGCCCCCAAGCAAGTCTCACCTCCACATCTTCCTGGCTGAGATGCGATCGAAAAAAAGACATTCGTGTTTCGCCAATGAATTGATGTTCCGCTTAAATAAATTTCGGAGCACCCTCGGAAAGGGCGCACTAACCGCAAAGCATCCAAAACTGCAAAAGGCTCCACCGCCATGCGTGATAATTCCGTGGCCAATCCGTGACCAAATAAAAAGTTGAATGAGGGGCCTATGGCCCGCGTCGTTTCATTCGGCAGGAATAGTTTCCGCCGTCCTCAAGGTTACCGGGCCGAGCAGGCCGGATTCCAGCAACGGCGAGTCCTTTGAATAATGGCGCCAGGTTTCAAAGGTGAATCGTCCTGTGGGACTGGGTTTGCCCTCAAGGAGCCACTGCGGCCAGTCTTGGAGCTGGTCGCCGTTCCATTCGCAATCTGCCGGCAACTGTTCATCGCCGATGATCCGATTCGGCCAAAGGTTTGTAACCCTGACGACCAGTTTATTCACACCGGTCTTAGCGGCAGCAGTGACATTCACACGAAACGGCGGTTTCCAGAGCACACCCAGGTCTTGACCGTTTAAGGTAACTTCCGCGAAGTTTTTTACCAGGCCAAGATCCAGCCAGAGTGCGCGACCAGCGGAAAGCTGGTCCTCAGAGATATCAATTTCCTTTTCATAAGCCGCGCTACCCGAAAAAAAACGCACGCCGGTGTTGGTGGAGTCCGTCCACGAAATTAATTTGTCCAATGTGACGGCCGTCGGAGCACCCCAGTTTGCTGGAAAACTTAAATTCCAAGCGCCGGCTATTTCCTGGGTCGGCGGCAAATTTGTCGCGTCCACATTGAGGATCTTGCCGTCGGCAGTTTCTAAAGTAATTCGGCAATTACCCCAAACGTTCACTGCTGACGAGCCATCGGCGGCAATGCCCGTCTCCCACTGCGTTCTAGTGCCGCCGACTGCGGTTGCCGGCAGCGTGAGCATTTCATTTTCCTTCGCGCTTGCACGGCCCGGCTCGCCGTCGAGCAAATAGTCCACGCGTAATTCCTTTGCGTGCAAGATTGCCGGGTCGTGTCTGAAAACATCGCTGCCGACCTTGACCGCCAATTCGCCGTTGCGCACCATTCCAGCCAGTTCCGCCGTCACATCCATCTCGCCCGCTCCATCCGTGGCCCCATAAACTGCGTGCTGGATTTCCAGCTTCGAAAGAGCAGAAGCTCCGGAAGTGCTTCTGATGGAGACAATGTGATCCTCGCTGCCCGTCTTCCGTCGAAAGACCACGAAAACCGAACCGGCCGGGTCAAAATCCAAACGGACGGTGGTGCGCCCGTCATGGGCACTCCAAACCGGTGCAGTTTCCATCGCGCCGGTGTCGGGATGCCAGAGTTCAGGAATCCTGCCACTAACGCGGAACGTGCAATCGGCGGAATCAGACTGCCGTCGTTGATTGGAGACGAAATAAATGTCCATCGAATTGTCCACCCGGTGAGTATAGACCAGCTGTGTGTCGGTAGAGGCCCCTTGAAATTCAAAATCAGGCTCCAAGTGTTCGGCAGCGAAAATGTCGGCGAGTGGTTCACCCCAAATGACGTGACCTTTGCCGAAGTCATGTTCCAAAACAGTTTTACCGTCACACGAACCCCATAGTTCTTCCGCCATGTTTTGCACCTGTTTGTCGCATTCGGGATAATCTTCAAGACTTGGCGAATGTTGCGGGCGTGAACCCACAACCGTCGCCCCGGCATGCACCAATTTGCGGAGGCAACTTAGCATGGTGGGTGTCAAGTTAGCGTCGTCCGGCGGCATAACCAATACGGCATAATTCGCACCGCTCGCGAGTGTAAGTCGGCCATTTTTTACCGTCGCCCCGTGCAGCAAGACCTCAGCATCCACGGCATCAAAATCGTATCCAGTCGGCAGCGCAGGATGGCCGGCGCGCATGACCACGGGCGCACTCTGTCCGTCAAAATACGCCGCGTCGTTCACGGAGCGACCTTGCTGCAAGAGAAATTGGCAGCGCGAAATGTAATTGATCCACGCCTGACCTTGATTCCACCAGGTTTCCGTGCGTTCGAAATTGATGCCAAACGGGCCCATGGTCATGCCTGGCCAGCGGTTCGTCCATGGCTGCATCGCGTACCGATGGAAAAAATAGCGATTGATGCCCTGGCAAAACATCAAATCGCCGAGCGGCTTGAGCGAATACGGATCGTCCTGCCAGCCTCCGTCGCTGGGCCACGCGGTGAACGACTCCGCGCCGACGATAGTTTTTCCATATATATGTGCAACAGACGCGGCCATTTTCACGGAGGGATCCCCTTGGCTACCGGCCCAAAATTCGCCCATTACCACACCGTCCGGTGCCCCGCATTGCAATGATTCAAACGGTCCGGTGTAAGGTTCAATCGCGCTTAAGAGCCCGTGTTGCCGGCAGAGTTCGCTAAAATGACCGTAATAATTCTCGGCAAACAGATCAGCAACCGTTCGACGCATGTCCCAGAGAAAACGTTCGGTGACTGCGGGATTGTCCACAACGCGGCGGGTGAATGTGGGCAAAAATGGCAGCGGATCGTAACCGCGCCGCAACATAAATTCCTCGCGGAAATTTGCCGTCCAGTCCTGATTGCCAATTTCATAGCTATCAATCAGGGAAGCGTCGAGCGTCTTGCCGGCGAGCGGGCCGGCGTCATTGAGAACCTTCTGCATGAAACCATCCCAATGCACGTCAAGCGCCGCCTTGCTGAGCTTGTCGCATTCCAGACCAGTGCCTTCTTTGGGCGCGGGGTGATTGTTCACACCAATCGGCGTATAGCCGAGGCGGAGGATGGTCCAATTGCCCGGCGGAGCCTCCCACCGAAGCCGGCCGTCAGCTGCCAGCTTCGCCGTCAAATCCACAATGCTATCATGGGGAATTGTTCGGCCGGCAAGGAAGCTTGTTCCCGTCGGCGGCCGGACGAATGTGTGATCCGTCGAGAGCTTTTCAAACGAGTGGATCGCTGACAGTTGGTTCATGTTGACGGGAAAGATCAGCGTATCGCCTTCATTCACCGTCAGAGTGGCGGGTTTTCCATCAAGCGTGAAATCAACTCGCAATTGTTTGACCGACCCGGAAGCCGGATCGCCGCCCAATTCATCGCTGCTGGCGGCAATCGATTTTCGGCCGCCCTGGACCAGTTCGATGACTTTAGCCGTCACATCGGCGGAGCCGCCACCGCTCTTTGCTTCGTAAACAGCATGCTTTATTTCCAGTTTCGCTGGTGTTTGCGTGGTGTCGGCTCCGGGCGGAGAATCTTTGAAAGCAAGGACGGCAATGTCGCAGTAAAAACCGAGCGTGACCGGCGGTGACGGCAACACTGCGCTAAAATTGGTCGGGCCGGTGACCATCAATTCGCTGGAAGTGAGGCACTGCATTGCATTGGTCACTGAGTTCCACGGCCCGCCGCTGCTCGACCAGCCGGCGCAGTTTTCCACGCACAATTTGAGGCCCAGCCGGTTTGCTTCTTGCACGGCAAATTTGAAATCCTCCCGCCATTCAGAGCTCATGAACGGCACGTTGCCGCGCGGGATGGCACAGTCCACGTTCACGATGGTCGCACCACCGAGGCCGATTTGTTTCATCGCTTCCAAATCAGCGGTGATGCCATCTTTCGTAATATTGCCATTCATCCAATGCCACCACGTTTGCGGTTTCGCGGAATCCGGAGGGCTAAGGAAGCCCGTCTCCAAAGGATCCGCTGATGCTGCGGTCAGGGCAAAACCGATGAGGGCAAAATTGAGAAATGTGCGTGAAAATATCAATATGAGATTGGTTTTTAACATAATAAAAAAATATCCGAAAGCGTGTTTGACAGCTTGATAAGTCTGAAGAACAAAGGGTCATCGGTTCATGGGGCCACCCATTCGTTTTACTTCAGCCATTCTGAAGTCAGCTGGCAGGAGAATCCCAGCCCGAAGGTGGGTCGTTTTTGTCCAACACTTGCAAGCGCCAATTGCTAACCTATGAATACATGGAAGTGTTAATTCCACGGGTTCAACCTGCCCGGATATCCAGCAACGTTGTAAGTAGACAACCACAATTGTTGAAGGTCAAAATCGGGCCGTTTGCCTGAGTTGGCGTTCAAGCCTTGCAAATATTGGGTGCCTGGCTCAACCCACTTCATTATGCCGACGTGACCATCGGCGAAGGAGTACTGGCCGTGGTCGCCATGGCGGCTCGCCGACACGTTTCGCCAAGTTGGGCCAATGTCTTGAAAGTTTACCGCATAGTAGCCATCGTCTATACTGGTGGTTGCCGGCGTACTACCCCCTTGTTCATCCACAAAAAAGGAGGCGTTGCTAGGGCCTGGGTTTAGGACCGAAGCGAATTTGGTGTTTTCTTTGATGCCTACATGAACCTGATTGTTCACTCCACCTGGATCGTTATTGTTGCCCATCATGCAATTTAGCGAGTAACTGCGCACCCGAGACACACCACCCATTCCTGCTATATTCACCTTGTCCGCCGGACAGCTATAGTTAGCCACACTTTTGTCATACTGGAACAGCAATGATGCCATGATCGGAGCAATATTGGTGGGACCGGTTGGGTCGAGCGAACCACCACTAACGTTTCCGCCCACCCAGCTATTATCTGAGTCAACTATGTTGGGGACGATCGTGTCCTGATTGTCACTGGTATAAATATAAGCCGCCAACGTGAGCTGCTTCAAATTGTTGAGACAACTTACCCCTGTCGCTTTCGACTTGGCCCTGGATAAAGCAGGCAGGAGCATCGCTGCCAGGATGGCGATGATGGCGATGACGACCAACAGTTCAATGAGTGTAAAGCCGCTTGCCCCATGTTTTGTCCTTTGCCGATTCATGATATGTGTAAGTTATGCGTATTTAGCAGATCGCCTGATTCAGTGGAAAAGTTCCAATTCAAATCTGGAACTACCTTCCAAGCTTCTTCGGAACCTATTTGGGAGTTCGCGAAGTAGACGGCAACCGCCGTGAGTGAGTTTGTGCGCAGTGGGCGTAAACATCGCCCAGGCTGAGGCTCACGCCTCATCCAAGGCATGCATTTGTTCAATCCAAGGGCTGCCACCTCTGGCCGATTAGACAAAAAACATCCGTCACTTTGAGCTTCGGCCGGGGCAGCGTTGGCAACAACGAAGGCCTGAGTTTGCCTATCATGCGACAACCCAGTTGATTTCAGCACTTCTTTTCGTCCTGAGCACCAAATTGCCCGAGGATTTGTAACGCTCATGTTTTGATTTGGATTAGAGTTTATGCTATCTGCAACCTTCCAACAGAGCGTGGGAGTCTGGTGCCAAAAATCGGGTGGAAAAGTGCCAAGACCCGACCAGGATCACCGTGATCAATACACAACATCTAACCACATTCAGGAAGAATGCACACTTAAAGCCATTGGGTAAGTGCTTATTGGAAAACAGGTTGTGTAGTTCGCAGCAATTGCTGCAACCCGCAGGCGAATAGTTACATTTGTCAAGTTGTGAAGAATGCCGCTAAAAAGGCAAACGTATCGGAACATTGACGTTTAATCAACCTGCCTTAATTTAAGTTACGTGCGTTATGCTTTATAAATCTGGTTTGGAGTCATGATGTGGCCACGAGGTTTGCGAGGCACGCGCCAACGGAATGGCTAGAAACACGTTCCCGGTCGGGATCGAGGTAAAATTACGGCTTATGTTTACGCTACAAAATGAGGCTGACAATCCGATCTTTCATGTGAACCGGGGGCGGTGCATCGCATTTGTAACGGAAATCGAGTGACACCATAACCGGCGTTCGCCAACATGAATTTTGATCTCTTTGGAAAACTGCCAATTGCATTTTAAAATGCCGGTGATGATCCGGTATCCAGAAGAAAACTGATGCTGTCCTTAACTCATTCATGAATCAATTGTTACGCCGTTTCTTCCGCGGAGATTTACGGGTCCAGCGAAACACCCAACGGCTTGGCTTGGGGATGCGGGTCGTCTTTGGTTTGCTGCTGGCCAACTTGGCAAGGGCGCAACTCCTAACCAATGGTGGGTTTGAGGCTGGACTGGGCAGTTGGAGCAGCAGTTTATCCGGCGGTGGTGTGGCGACGTTTGCCAATGTGGCGACCAATGTTCACAGCGGGACAAACGCTCTGCTGGTGACAGTGAGCAATGCCGGGACGGCTTCCAATTCGGTTCAACTTGTTAGCAGTTCGTTCGCGGCCAGCAGTTCGGACACCTATGTCCTGCGCTTTTGGATTAATTCCAGCGTCTTGTACGCCAACGTGGGAATTAATCTCAACGGGGCGACACCGGAATTTCGGCAAATCCATTTTGAAATCTCCACCAACCCGGTCGCCAGCGGCACGGTTGGCAATTATCAGGAATATCTTTATGCCTTCAAGGCCTCAGGCACGATGTCCATTGCCTTTAATTTCCAGACTGCGGCGCAATACTGGCTGGATGACATGGAGGTGTTGGATCTGACCAACAACGACGGTTTTGATGTTCCAATGACGTATTTATGGCAGTGGGGGCAGTGGAATTTTTTTCAAACCAACAACCTCAAAATCGGGTGGACGGGCGGGGACAATGACAAATCCCGCCTGCTGCCAGATGGCAGCGTGGCCTGGATCTTCAACGATTCCTATGCCACGACACTCAGCAGCACTATTTTTTATTCCAATATTCGCGGCGATAGTTCACTGCCGCGCAATTGCGTGGTGCATCAGATTGGAACCAATCTCATTTGGATGAACAATGGGGCCAATACCTTTTTTGTGCCAACCAATGCGGCCAATTTGTATTGGATTGGGGACAGCGCGGTGGAAAGCAACAAGCTGCTGGTGCTCTTGAATGAAGTGAACGCCAGCGCGATCACCAATGTCAACTTGGCCGTGGCCACAATTTCATTGCCGGGGCTGACGCTCGACCACATCACGGAACTTTCATCGCCTGGAACTGACAACTTTGGTTCATTTATAATTGGTGATGATGGTTATTATTACATCTACAACGGTCCCAAGGTGGCGCGGGTGCCGGTGGGAAGTTTGGCAGTGGATTCGGCCTGGAGGTATTGGAACGGGAGCACCTGGGGAACGGATCACACGCAATCGGTGGGCTTGACCAATTTGGTTGACCCCTGGTCAACGGTCCGACTTGGGACGAGCAATTATGTGACCATTTATTTCCCTTATCTCGATTTTACGCAAATTATGGCCCAATATGCGCCGACTCCGATGGGGCCCTGGAGCAGTGGAGTGCTTGTTTACACGGTTCCGAGCCAGTGGGGCGAAATCATGTACGCGCCCAATATTTGTGCGGGAACGGAAAGCAACGGTGTTTATACGATCGGCTATTCGGACAACGGATCTCCGGAAAACTGGTTTTCCAAAACGGCCGCGGACAAGTCCTGGTATAACCCGCATTTCGTCACTGCCAACCTGCTGGCAATGTCGCCTTATACATTGGACAATGCCGTCAACGTGCCGGACTTTGGTTTCGAGACACCCAGCATTAGTGACTACCAGTACAATCCCTCAGGCGGCTTTTGGACCTTCAGTGGTGCCAGCCCAAACGGATCAGGTCTCGTCGGCAACGGAAGCCTATTCGGCAATCCAAACGCGCCGCAAGGTGTTCAAGCTGCTTTTGTTCAAGAGTACGGAACCATTTCGCAGTCCATTTTCGGTTTCACCCCAGGGATGAATTACACGATCAGCTTTTTTGCGGCCGAACGTTTAAACGATGCTCAGTCATGGAATGTGACGGCCAATGGCGTGGTGATCGCAAGCTATAATCCGGGGTCAAGCGCGACGAGCTATGTCAACTACACGGCCACCTTCAAAGCTACAGCAGCTACCCAAACCGTGGCGTTTGTGGGAACAGATTTGGCGAGTGGCGACAACACCGTCTTCATTGACAACGTACGGATCACTCCCCCGCCCATCCTGTCACCAATAAATATCAACATTCAGCAAGTCGCGGGAAATCTGGTGCTCAGTTGGCCACAAGGCATGTTGTTGGAGGCGACCAATCTAACCGGGCCTTGGACTGCGAACAATGCCACTTCTCCTTACACCAACCAGCCAAGCCATCCCCGGATGTTTTACCAGGTGCAGGTCCAATAGTGGGCTTCACTTGCCGGTATTAAATTGGGCGGACGTGTGTCAAACGGCGGGATTTGACGGGATCCGTTTCAGGTACGTTGCTGCTGTCCGATTTTCCGGCTGGATCTTCAGCAGCGCCTGCATGGCCTTATGGGCTTCCAGCCAGCGACCTTGGGCTACCAGCGCTCGCGCCAATATGAAATGGGCGTCGGGCAGAAAAAATTTGAGGCCGATCGCTCGTGCTGCTGATTCTTCGGCATCCTTTGGCTTACCTTTGCGCAATTGCGCTGCAGCCAGTCCGAGCCAAGCGATCGGATCTTGGTCATCCATGTGCAATGCCCGACTGGCGATTTGCTCCAACGCATCCCACTCCCGCAGCCGGAGCAACAATAGTCCGAGTCGGCGCAAGGCCGGTGGATGCGTCGGATTAAGCTGGTTGAGCTCAGCAACCAGAGAGCGAGCCTGGCGGAAATCTTTCCTGGCCATTGCCAGCTCCGCGCGTGGCAAAAGTGATGCCATCCCAGCCGGAATCGATTCCAGCACAACCTCCAACGTGTCGGCGGCACAGGATAATTGATTCAACGCCAGCTGGCATTGAAATAGCGCATAACCCACCTCCACTCGCTCGGGAAATTCGCGAAACAAACGGTCCAACACCGGCAGTACTTCCGAATAACGTCCCGCCTCCATGCCGGATTGGGCGAATTGCCAGTCCGATTCGCGGCGCCAGGCCGTCACCGCCAGATTGTCCGGTGACGGATTTTCCATGTTTGGCCGGGGCGGAATTTCAATCTGCGAATCCCACGAATTCACTCGCGAAATTTCAGGAGTATTGCGGAAAGCTTCGATTAATACCCGTCCCTCCATGTCATCGCCAATGGGTAATCCAAAAAAAGTAAGAATGGTGGGGGCTACGTCCAAAACGCTCGCCCCATGAATGAGGGCATCGCGCACAACGTTGGGACCGCAGGCCGCAAAAATGCCGTAAGTCGATTTCCAGGATTCCTGGTTACTGGGGGCAAATCCACCGGGCGGCACGCCTTGGGTGCGTGCGCCATGAGCCGAGACCAGCATGACCGTGGCATCCTTCCCGGCGAGCTCCGTCAATTGATGCAACATGTTATCCAGTATCCGGCATGTTGTGCTCAGGACATCCTTGTAGAACTCGAACTCCGGCGGGGCAATGTCTCCCGGCTTGAATAGATGGGGCGGGATGAAGACCTTGCTGATGGGACCGAGGGCGGGGAAGCGCACGGCTGCGAAGTCCCACGGCTCTTGCTTCAACAATGCCAGCATAGCCGTCTGGTAAGAATAGTCGGCCGCCAAACACAAGCGCAACTGCCCGATGCGATGATCCCGCGCTTGTTCGATCCGTTGCCATTCGGGAATATATCGTGAAATCACCGAGGCATCGATTTGTTCCGGGCTTGACCGTTTGGGATCGAGTTGTGCCCTCAGCGACTCGGGCCAATAGGTTCCGGGCACTGCTGGCGGCCACGGCTTGATACCCGGACCGGCGGTGGGTTCGGGATAACGGTCGGAAACAAAAACGCAATTGCCAGTTTTTTCGTTGTGACTGGCGGGCCATCCGGCCACAACGCTCCGCCTGCCCGTGTGCGCCAGCATTTGCCACAGTGCCGCGGTCCGCCGGGCGGCTGCCGAAACAGTCACCGGCCGGCCGGGCTGGCCAGGTTCCATGGCATGACAAATCCCGTGTTGCCAAGCGCGTTTGCCCGTCATTATTGAGGTGCATAACATCGCTGACACAAGGGGTTGGACGGATAACAATTCACCGGAAACCCCTCCTTCCACCAGCCGGTTCAATGCCGGCATTTTTCCTGAATCAATCAATGGATGCAGCACTTTCCAATCGGCGGCATCCCATTCCACCAACAATAAACGCCCGAGCATATACGAAACTATTTTTTTGATCATAAGCGGCTTTTTTTCCAGAATCCAATTGATTCGCCTCGTTTTGCTGCCAAGTTGACTTATCACAAAGATATGACCGGACCAGATGAATCCGACTTGATCTTGCGCGAACCGTCTCCCGCAGAGGCCGGGCGGGCGCTGTATCTGTTTCGCGCCGCCCCCTTGCCACGCCAAGCGCGTGTATTTGTGGCCGTAAAGACGCGACCGCTGGAACGCTTTGTCGCGGCGGCGGCCTGGTGGCCGATTGGCGACACGCTTGGTTTCCGGCTCGCCTTCCAGCCAGGAAGTGCGGCCCGACTTGCGGCCGGCAACCGATTGGTCCGGCAAATTGCCGAATGTGGACGCGCCCTGGGAATCAGAAACATGCGCTATGCCGATCTGCTACTCGATGACAGCGAATGCGTTCCCTTGCTGAAGGAAAACGGGTTCGTAGTTTCGCATTCCGAGCGGATCTTTGAAGTGTCGGCCCGGGAGTCATGGACGCGAACGATGGAGATTGCCGAACGGATGCGCGATAAATTTCCCTCCACCTGGCGCACGGATTCCATCCGCAATCACCGGCCCGAAGCCATATTGGATTTCATTGAAGTCTATCGCCTGATACCTGCTGACGAGCTGCGCGACCGCTGGCGCAATGATTGTCCCTACGGCTTTGAACTGGATTTGTCAGCTATCCTTTTTGACGGTACGCGTCCGGTGGGAGCGTTCTTAATGCGTCAGAAGCTGGACACACTGTGTGTGGATGTCCGCGTGGTGGAGACCGGAAATCGGTTACTGAACTCACTGGGAAACGTGGCTTTGCTCCGCCACACTGCGGTGACTCACGGACCAGTGCGCACCGACATTAATCGGCTCCAGTTTCGCGGCGGAGAAATCGAACATCGTGAAACCGCAAACCTTGCCGTGCGGATGGGCGGCAACGAGTTGCCATCACGCCATATTTTCACCCGGACCACGTAGTATCTAGTTGCGGCTTGGAAAGGGTGTGAGTTCAAGGGGTGGAATTCCCTCCGAGTTAGCGCTAACCTCGCGCTCGGTATCGAGGCTTGCAGTTGGTCTGGCAACAGGCCGATTGATGCGGGGCCACGAATGACGACGAGGGCTAAAGCAGCAGGTGAAAGTGAGCTTGAATGGCAACAGCCCCGAACTGCGGAAATTGGAAAAGACCGAGGGTTTTGGACAACCCTCAGGCCCCAGCTTCCTGCCCGCCAAAGGTGAGGGCCGGGGGACCGCCCGGGGGTTTCGAGCCAGGATCGAGTCGGACACCATGAAGTCACAGCCACCGGGGAGACCCACAAAACGGCGTCGGCAACGGGGCATCTCCGACTGCAACTGGCAGATGTTGAGATGCCGCCAGCGGCGTTCCGGCGCGAGGTCGTAACCGCGCTCAGTCTTATTCCCGCGATGCGACAGACTTCCTGTTTCCACAAGGCGGGAGTTTCTTCCACACCGATCAACACCCGCTGCTCTGGCACTTGGTAAAGGCAACTGTTATTACGACGTCACCATGGAATCTTTCTGGAGGCCCAGCAAACAGGAACTGATCCACCGCCACCACTTCCAAACCCGAGAACAGGCCCGTCAAGTCATCTTTGATTTTATAGAAGCGTCTTATGCCCGGCGTCTTGCTGTCGTTTCGACGATTGCAGACGTCTGCAAAAACGGGCTTCCGTTGGAACTGTCCTCCGAGAGCTGCGATATCCGAGATCACGCTTTTCTGCAGCGTCAATACTCAACTTTTTATCAATTTGCTCTTCCATCAAAGTGTCAAGGTGCATTCGGTCATTCAGCCTCGCAGATCCTATCGGTTGATCCATTTGGAATTTGAGAAGCAGCTTGAGGCGATTCTGGCCGGTACGCCGGGCATGCCGAGGTTCGACGTTATGGGACGCAGCCAATTTGGCAATTTGCAAATTGAGCGATGGCTGCCGGAGTGCCTGATTCTTTGCCAGGACAATTTGCTCCGCGACATCGCGGTCCCTGGTTTTCAAACTGAAGCGTTTGCCGGTTTGAGAATCTACACAATAGAACTGATTTCCGCGTTCGCCGCGGTGTATCAAACGGAACCGATTTTTCATAGGCATGTAATGCAGCCTACAAGAGAAGTTAACCGAGTAGTTAAGGTGCTACGGCCGTGTTGGCGTGTGTTGACACGATTAGGCGTCCGTCGCGAATCTAGTGCCCGTTTTGGTGCCCGTTGTGGCACCCTGCCGTGGTAAAACCTTGACGCAGAGGCGTGTGAGTTTGGAGGCGAGGGTCGGAATCGGACGCGTCCCGCCTTCCACAAGCCACTCGAAATCAACTGCCTATGGCATCGCTGATGTCCTGACTATAAGGCTGTTACGTTTTATGTCAAGCTTAACCCCAGCCGACTTTTTTTAACTCAATTTAACCCTCACCAGACGAGGTTTGCTGGCACGGCTGCTGGCACTTTTACCAGTGCCGCTGCCGATTGCGGCGAATGCACCACGTCGCCACACTTTCGGTCTGCCGTGATCGGCGGCAACCCGCCTGCACTTCCGGCAGCGATTTGAGGAAAGCGCCTCTTGACA
>JBEKMT010000111.1:0-17578 GCA_050008355.1 Verrucomicrobiota bacterium | reverse complement strand
ACTCCGGACGGAAAAATGCCAGGTGAATCAAGAAGTTCACCGCGCGAGATCCAGAGTTATCTGGGCAAGATTTCCGGACCGTTGCTGGACCGCATCGACCTGCATATCGAAGTACCGCAGGTGAAGTTCCGCGAAATGTCGTCCGCACCGCCTGGCGAGTGTTCTGCGCAAATCCGGGAGCGGGTCATTGCTTCCCGGAAACTTCAGCACGCGCGCTTCGCCAGCAAGCCGAAGATCACCTGCAACGCGCGCATGGGCTCACGTGAGCTAAAAACGCACTGCGAATTGGACGAACCGACGCGTGAGCTGCTTCAGCAGGCGATGACGGAGTACAATTTGAGCGCGCGCGCCTACGACCGGATATTGAAAGTGGCGCGGACCATTGCTGATCTAGCCAGATTAGAACGGATCAGCAGCGACCACATTTCCGAGGCGATCCAATTTCGCTCGCTAGATCGCCAGTTATGGGGATAGTTGCTCCGGTACGAATTTTGGATAATTCGTTAAACACCGCCGTTTCGGAAATGCCCTTGCCAACCAAGCACGCACGGTGCAAATGCCCGGAAGTTAATGAACAAGGAAATCCAGGCGGCCACTTGCTGTACAATTCTGACGGCGGGAAGGGCCTGGAATTGATGCCCGCTAAGCCGATCGTGCTGTTTATCCGGAATACCCGCTTACAATACTGAAAAGAGTCACCCCCCAAATCGGCCCTTTGTATGCGATTTTCTTGGCCCAATGCTGGATCCTTTCTGCCAGCGGGGGAAGCGGTTCCTGCATTTTGAATGCCTTCTTCGGGCTTTGAGTTTCCACTGGCGGGGATTAATTGTACCCAAGCGAGTATCGTTTTATCTCGACGATTGTTTTTGGCAAAAGTTGGACCTTTTTGGACTTCCAGGTGACGGCAGGTGTTTCCTTCCCTGACGATGGAGCAACCGAAGGCGGTCCAGGAACGCCAACCATGTTCAGCACGTGTCCCGAGTGCTGAATGAAGAACGCAGTGGGACTGCTATAGGATTACCACCCGGTTGGAAGAGGTGTTTAACATCCAGCCGCACGGCTTGCTTTTTGATGTCGCCGGGTTGCATGATTCGGTTGTGTCAAAGGTTCAAAAAAAGCACAATGGCTGTGAGCTGCTGCGTGCGCTGGTTCAGTTGGCGGACGTGGAAGTGGCCATTGACCACAGCTTGGCGCGGGGGCTCGCCAAATAACATTCCAAAAGGAAATGAATTATGAAAGGTAAAATTCAATTCTTCACGCTTTGGGTCGTGCTATTCACGCTGTCACTATCACTCCGTGCGGCGGAAGTGACCGTGTTCGCCGCTGTGAGCTTAACCGATTCGCTGAAGCAGGTTGCCCGGGCTTACGAAATCCAATCCGGCGATAAAATTGTTTTCAACTTCGGCGGGTCAAGCACACTGGCGCGTCAGATCGAAGAGGGCGCACCGGCCGACATCTTCTTTTCCGCCGACGAGGCCAAGATGAATGGATTGGCAAACCAGGGTCTGATTGACAATAGTACACGCAAGAGCCTTCTGGGAAATTCGCTCGTCGTGGTGGTTGCCGCCGACAGCACTCTGCAAATCAATTCGGCCGCGGATCTGACCAATACAGCGGTCCATCAAATTGCGCTGGCTGACCCGAAGGCTGTCCCGGCGGGTGTTTACGCCCGGGAATGGTTGCAGAAATTTCAGCTCTGGGCTGACATTGAACCGAAGGTTGTTCCCACGGAAAATGTCCGTGCCGCGCTCGCGGCGGTCGAATCGGGAAACGTCGAGGCCGGTGTGGTGTATAAGACGGATGCGGATATTTCCAAGAAAGTAAAAATTGCGTACGAAGTTCCCTTAGGAGATGCACCTGACATCAGTTATCCCATTGCATTGGTGAAGGAGGCATCCCAGCCGGAGGCTGCCAAAAGGTTTCTTCGGTACCTCGATTCAGACGATTCTAGGATGGTGTTTGAGAAGTTCGGATTCATTGTCCGCAAGCGATGAATGTTGAAGAATGGCAAATTGTCTGGTTCACCGTCTGGGTTTCGACCTTAAGCACTTTGACGATGCTTCCATTCGGTCTGGCACTGGCGTGGGCTTTATCGCGACATGATTGGCCGGGGAAGTCAATCGTCGAAACTCTGGTTTCGCTTCCGCTCGTCATGCCGCCAGTGGCCACTGGCTTGATCCTGCTGGAGCTATTCGGGCGTCGTGGCGCCATAGGCGGATTCCTGCACGACCGGTTCCATTTGGATGTTATCTTTACCTGGAGAGCGGTATTATTGGCATTAGGAGTGATGTCATTTCCGATGTTGGTGCTATTTGCGCGGGTTGCATTTGAGGAAGTGAATCCACGATTGGAACAGATCGCACGCACACTTGGCGCAAGCGAGTGGCGGATAATTTTCACCGTCACTATTCCACTGGCCGCACGCGGGATCATGGCCGGCATGATCCTCGGCTTCGCCCGGGCCCTGGGTGAGTTCGGTGCCACAATCATGGTGGCAGGAAACATTCCTGGCAGAACCTCCACACTTTCGCTCGCCATTTTCCAAAATGTGCAAATTGGCGAGGACTCCCAGGCGTTCCATTTGCTCGGCGTCTCCGTTGCGCTTGCATTTGCCGCGGTATGGACGAGTGGATGGTTGATGCGAAAAAAACGTCGCCGGATATGACGGTTTCCCTACAAAACATTTGTGTTTCACTCGCTGAATTCAAATTGGAACTCAACGTGGATTTGCCCGGCCGTATGACAGGCATCTTCGGCCCTTCTGGTGCGGGAAAAACTTCTCTGTTGGAGCTGGTTGCCGGATTGCGTCTCGCGGACTCGGGTCTTATTCGGTTGGGTGAAACAGTTTTACTAGATACCGCCAGAAACTTCAATGTGCCCAGCCGCCAGCGGCGCGTTGGCTATGTGCCTCAGGACCTCGCCTTGTTTCCACACCTCTCGGTTAAGCAAAATTTGCTCTATGGCTTTAAGCCGAATGCGAACAGCGGCATCACACTGGACCACGTCGCCGAAATTCTCGAGATCTCCACTTTGTTTGAACGACAGATCAGATCGTTGTCCGGAGGCGAACAACAGCGGACAGCCTTTGCCCGTGCATTGTTGTCCGCACCACGTTTACTGTTGTTGGATGAACCGCTGGCAAGTCTTGATGCCAAACTGAAAGCCAGAATTATTCCGTATCTCGTTCGCATTCGTGATGAGTTTCAAATTCCCATTTTTTATGTCACGCATGATATGGAAGAAGTCCGGATCTTGTGTGATGATGTTTTGGTCATTCAACAAGGCCGCATGACTCAGCGCGGGGCGCCATTGCTGCTCCAGACATGACGGCACTATTGACCCGGTTTTGCCGGCAGACTGTTGATCCAATCGCTGATGACCTGAGCGGCGTGGGTGTCAACCAGGTTGTGCGAGAACGGCGGCATTTTCACCGTGGGAACCAAGGTGGTAATGCGTTGGTAGAGGACAGAATGTGTTGTGCTGCCGGCCATCACGATTCGGGCATCAGCAATGCCGAGGGTGACTCCCGCCGGTGCATTGATGATGTGCTGGTCCTCAACGGGAGTGTCATAACGGGCATCATAATTGCCAACGCCGCCCGGACGATGGCATGGGGCGCAGTTGACATCCAGGTACGAACGCGCGCGGTCCCCCAGGGGGACATTTAAATCCTCAAGCGCTGAGAGTTTTGAAAAACCGGCGAGCCTCGTTTCGTCGATCGCGGGACTGAAGAGCCCGAGCCGGTTGAATGTTCGGATCTGATTGTCGGTTATGCCGCTGGTTGGGTAGGTGAATCGGCCATTGAGCTGGCGCGTGTTGACACCGAGAACATATCCCGCTGTCGGCGTGTGGCAGGTGAGACAATCCGCAGGACTCGCGTAATACCACGTTTGCGTGCGAACGCCCGCCGCGTTGGTGATGAGGATGTCTTCGTTCATCCCGCCGGTCAACAGGTCGGCGTCCCGATTGTCGGAACGCCACTTGTACGTCACGCCATAAGCAGCACCATTAATGTCGCGGACTAGGATTTGGGTCTCCAGCCGGCGATGGGGAACGTTTGGATTGGTTTCATCCGCGACGAGATCAAGATTCTTGATGAATACGGTACCATCGGGAAATTTCCACGAGTTGATCGGACGTAATCTCATTTGTTGGTCAGGAGTTATCACGTCGCCGTGGTAGGGTACGGCAAGATAATGGCTTTCCAAAGCGCCATCGGACCACATGGGCGCATTTAATTGGTAAGGGATCAGGCCGCTGGCTGGCGTGCGGTTCGGAGTATCGCTGAACACGCCGGTCTCCGAGAGTAAGGGCGGTATTGGGCCATTGTAAGTGATGGGCAACTTGAGGAAGGCA
The DNA here is from genome assembly GCA_050008355.1 of Verrucomicrobiota bacterium. Classification (GTDB taxonomy): domain Bacteria; phylum Verrucomicrobiota; class Verrucomicrobiia; order Limisphaerales; family UBA11358; genus UBA11358. Next base: position 13,222 of record JBEKMT010000111.1, on the reverse strand, counting down.
GAAACTTTTTCGCGAGTTGTCAATCCGTAGGGCACTCCACTGCCGGGGGTAACGGTTACGTTGACAGGTGCAGATGTATTGCACAATCCGCTGCCGTCGGTGACCACGGCGGTCAACGAATAGCGCCCCTCTTTCAAACCAGTGGCGGTGAGCGCATAAACCGGCGAATAAATACTGCTGGTTAGAGTACCCAGCAGTTTTTTGTTGGCAAAAAAATCCACTTTCGCAATCTGATTGTGAAGCGTCCTGGCCTCGATCCCGAACGTCATGCTGGCGCTGGCGGCAAAACTGGAGTTGTTCGCTGGATTAGCCTGAACGATTGTCGGCGGAGGGTTTGTGAATGGATAAAGTTGTGTTTGCGGGACAGTCGCAAGTTCTGTGGATGGTCTTTTCCAAAGGAATTGGACGGCGCGGTACTGGTCCGGGAAGTAATCCAATTGAACATTGTAGAGTTGCTGCGTTCTGAGCGCGATGGAAACGTGGTTGGTCATGGGCGACGCATGCGCTGTCCAGTCGTCAATTGACAAGTGGTGATTGATCCATAGTCGCACGCCACCCGCCGAAACGGTTACCAATTCGTAATCGTCGTCATATTGCGGCTGCAGCGTTCCGATCCAGCGCGCGACAAATGGATTCCGGCCGATGAGTGGATCCGGCGCGTTCGTGCCCCAATCAAAATCCACGACCGTGTTGGTCCGTCTTATGGTTGCAGGTATCGCGAAGGACGGATCATTGAAATCTGTGCTGGATGTACTCGCCCAGTATTTACCCAATAGTCCGGTCCCGCCGCCGAGGGCAGCAGTGTTTACGAAGACAGCAGAAGCAATTTGGCTATCGACGGCTCCGGATTTTATGGCGACGGCCTGAATATGCGCCCTGATGGTCACAATAAATGGCCCGGTGTAACGTATGGAATTGACCGTCGGCTTGGTACCATCCAGCGTGTAATAGATTGTTGCGCCCGATTGGGAATCCGCGAGCGTGACGGTAATGGAATTGACGAAGTTGCCGCCGTCGGGAGAAATGGATGGTGCCGGGAGGAAATTGCCATTGCCAAAAATTGACAATGCATATTGGGCACCCACAAATACTTTTCCATCAGCAATGGTGGGCACCGTCATTTTGACCGCGTTGCCGGGATTGTCCCGTCCCGGCAACAGGCTGCTGTTATATAGCTCGATGGCCAGGTTCGTCGCATTGTAAGCGTGCAAAATTGCTGGAGTGTGCGTCACCGCTCCGTCGGTTTGGATGGTCCAAACGATCGCGTTGCTGGCGCCGTCGGCCGAAACGGATGGTGTGGTACCGAAACCGCTGAAACTGGTTCCGGTTACGGATGTCGGCGTGGGGGTGAGGTAACCGTTCGAGATGGCATAGGCTTTCAACACACCGCCAACCCCTTGATAATACAATTGATGATTGAAATAGGCCGGAGTGCTGAAAATTCTCCCTGTGTCCGCATGGACGACCTCCACGACTTGATGATTATCTGTCTGGTTGTAGTGGCCCATGTGGTCCCGATCCACGAGAAAAATATCGCTGGCCTTGTCTCCCCCCACGATCAGGTGCGGATGATCCGGGCTCCCAACTTCATCCGGCAGCAGTACTGCTCCGCCTGAACCAAAATCGGCATCCTGCGCCTGCATCTCTGCTTGATCGAACGGTGTGAAGTAGTCCGCCACGGTAAGCCGCTGACCAGCGGTCGAAAGTTTCATGAAGCTGTCACCGAAATCCACCCCGTTGCCCAGAGATGGGTCAGCGGTAAAACTGCCGTTTGCAACCTCAAAATAAAGGTTGGTATCCGCGTCAACGCACAGTCCGTCGCCGCTCATCCACAGTGCGCCTTCACCGGCATGCGGTCCGAATTGTGCCACGGTCGCATTGGGGGTGGTGTTGAAAACCTGGTTCGTCAGGAGCTGAAGGTTGTTGGCATTGTAACCGATGATCCAGCCGTGATAAATATCCGTGTCCGCCGCGCTGCCAAAGGCCACATATAAGATTCCACCCGCGAGTGTCAGCGCTGGACGTTGCTGCTGTTGCCGGGCATCGAATTTTAAAACTCCTTGGAAACTGCCGAGACCGACGCCGGGAACCGAAACAGCGATTTCGACCGGGCCGAAGCTTTGCTCCGTGCCGTTCGTGATGTTCAACGCGTGGATGGTGTGATGAAAATTCGTCGAGGCCTCGGTAACCTCGCGGGTGAAAGCATCCACAAACAGCGTTCCGTTCGCGGGATCAATGACTGGAGTGCCGGTGATGCCAACTCGCGGGAGCATGTCTTGAAAGACATTATCGTGATAACGCCCGCCGAATTCATGATTCGTAACGACATCAATGCCGTCACCCAGTCTCGCGTGCCACAATAAGCCGCCATCCGGCCCCGAATTGTTGTCCGCGTCGAAGGCATAAACGCTGTTGTTCGCGGTCGTTACAAACACGGTGTTATGGGTGCCGTGCCCGGGAATGATCAGCCCTGCGAAATACAATGGCTGGCCATAGACATAACCGTCCACCTCATATTTCCTTAACAGGCCGAAGCTGTTGGTGTTGACGTTGGCCAGCGTCAGCATTGTTTCATGGTCGTTGGCTCCACTGCGGGCATTGTCATTGTGATAAGTCAATACCGAGATCGCGATGGCGTGATAACTGAGGCTCAAGGCCAGCGCAGCCAAGGCGAAAACTGCACGGCGGAAAAGGTAATTCATTCTCCTTGAATTTAAAAATTCCATAGCCGCCCTGCGCAAAATTGTTTGAAGAAGCCCAGGTCTTCTATGTTTCTCATGCACACAAGTGTCTTTTCGAGTGATGGTTAATTTGAAACCAAACTGGCCGTTTGCGTGGTTATTATCAATCGCAAAGTGTAAAACGGAAGGTTCAGAAATGATGACAATAGCTGGTTCTTTACGGTCGCTCAAAATGACAGGTCCGGTGAGGCGGGAGAGGTGGCTTGGCTGTTTATTCTTGATTCAAAGCGCATTATGTCCGAGTTTTGCCAAATCCACCTTGGGCCGAGTGAAAAAATATTCTGATCCCTCAAAACAGATCCTATTGGCGGTCATCCTTTGCCTGGGCTGCTGGCTGAGTCGCGGTGCTCCCGCCACGGCGCACGAAACCATTCGCCAATACCTGTCAGGTCACGACGGCGAACACACCTTGCCGTGGGAATTTCTCTGTTCCGAAGGGCGCAACAGCGGTGTGTGGACCAACATCCCTGTGCCCTCATGCTGGGAATTGCAAGGCTTCGGAAAATTTCGTTACGGTCTGGAGGACAAGAACTACACACCCATCCGCGGCGAGTACCGTCACCGTTTTAATGTTCCCGCCGACTGGCGCGGACGTCGTGTCTTCATCGTATTTGAGGGGGTAATGACTGACGCGTCCGTGAAGGTTAATGGCTCCGAAGCCGGGCCATTGCATCAAGGCGCGTTTTACCGCTTCAAATATGACATCACCAGCCTGCTCAAGTTCGGAGAACAAAACCTGCTCGAGGTTTCTGTCAGTGATAAATCCGCGAACAATTCCGTCAACGGCGCGGAACGTTACGCTGATTTCTGGGTCTTTGGCGGAATTTTCCGCCCGGTCTGGTTGCAGGCTGAGCCGGCGCAATTCCTGGATCGAGTGGCGATTGATGCACGCGCCGATGGGTCGTTCGCAGTGGATTATTATCTCGGTGGCCAGGGCAATGCTGACACCGTGGAAGTGACGATCCAGGACGCGCAGGGTAAAATCGTAGGTGATCCCATTTCCACTCCGGTCGCCGCGGGCCGCGTCACGACCAAAGTCTCCGCCCCAGCCTTGTGGACCGCAGAAACGCCCGCGCTCTACACGGCAGTGGTTCGGCTCAAGCAGGGGGATATTGTATTGCACCAACTCAAACAACGATTCGGATTTCGCACGGTTGAAGTACGCCAGGGTGAAGGTCTTTTTATTAACGGCCAGCATGTGTTGCTCAAGGGGATTTGCCATCACGTCGCGTGGCCGACACTGGGACGTACATCATCCGACCGAATTGCCGCCCTTGATGTGGGTTTGCTTCAGGAGTTGAACATGAACGCCGTGCGCATGTCTCATTACCCCCCCGACGAGGAATTTCTCGATTTATGCGATGAAAAGGGACTTTACGTTCTGGATGAACTCACCGGTTGGCAGCACAAATACGACACTGAAGTCGGTCGCCAGCACGTCAGGGAAATGATTTCGCGAGACGTGAATCATCCGAGCATCATCATCTGGGATAATGGCAACGAAGGCGGCTGGAACACAAACCTCGACGTTGATTTTGAACAACTCGATCCCCAGCATCGCGTGGTCAATCATCCTTGGGCAAAGTTTGGCGACATTGATGACAAGCACTACCCGGACTACAAGGAGTTGCTGCGCGGGTTGGCGGGCAACCGGGTCTATATGCCCACAGAATTCCTCCACGGCCTGTATGACGGCGGTGCCGGAGCCGGGTTAGAGGATTACTGGAAGGCGATGCAAAGCAGCAAAGTTTCGGCGGGGGGATTCTTCTGGGTCTTTGCCGATGAAGGCGTGGTGCGCAATGATCTGAAAAACGCAATGGACGTTAAAGGCAATTGGGCCCCGGACGGTATCATGGGGCCCTACCGCGAAAAAGAGGCCAGTTTCTTCACGATCAGGCAAATTTGGTCACCGGTGCAATTCCCGGATGAGTTACCTGCGGATTTCGACGGCACACTACCCGTGGAAAATAATTTTGATTTTACGAGTCTTTCTCAATGCGGGTTTTCCTGGCAATTGCGGCGATTCGGCCAATCTGCCGGATTCGAGGCGATTGCCGAAGGCCCGATCGCCAGCCCCGAGGTTGCGCCGGGGAATTCCGGCATCGTGAAACTTGATCTGCCGGCGGATTGGAAAAATGCCGATGCTCTGACCGTGACGGCGCGTAATCCCGTTGGTCAGGAACTGTGGACGTGGGTCTGGTCCTTGCAATCGCGAAACCAGTTTATTCCAGCAGGTTCGCCGGTTGCGACGACGACGGGTGATGAATCACAATTGAAAGCCGGCGATACTGAGGTAAGCATCGAGACGGCAACCGGCCGGTTACTCGGCGTTAAGTCGGGAGGAAACAATTTCTCGCTGACAAGCGGTCCAATTCCTCGGGCCAAGTGGACGATGCTAGATTCGGGCTGGCTCAAGCTGGAATACGCGGTTGATCCGGCGTTGCAGACGAATGTTGTTGGCGTGGCCTTTGATTATCCCGAAGAGAAAATGCTCAAGAAAACCTGGCTCGGCGACGGCCCGTATCGCGTCTGGCGCAATCGGATGAAAGGCCAGATGCTCGGCGTTTGGGAGACCGCGTACAACACCACCGAAACCGGCTTCAAAGAGTGGGTTTATCCCGAGTTCGCCGGTTATTTCGCCAACGTGCGCTGGCTTAAATTAACAACGACGGAAGGTACGCTTACGCTGATGATTCCTGACGATAAAACTTTCGTGCGCGTCGGCACGCCGAAATTTCCGCCGGCGAAACTGGCGGGAAAGACCTTGGTAAAAATGCCGCCAGGCAATGTGGCCATACTGCGCGACATTCCGCCCATGGGAAGCAAATTCGCAACCGCTGCCCAGAGCGGTCCTCAAGCAAGCACGCCGCTCGTGAGCTCGCCCTACCAAGGCACGGTCTATTTTCGCTTTGAACCACCGACCGCGATGGCTCAAAAATAAACCCGACTCTGTTTTCACTTTGTGAAAAATGCTCGAATGAAATATCAGTCCATGCTGACATTTATTGCCGCATTTGCCTCGTCGCTTGCGGTGGGTCGGGGTGAGGAAGCTGCCGTCACGAACGCACCGTCCGCAGCGGCGTCTTTGCCGAACAACGGCTTGGGTCAGCACGATTTCTTTTATGCTGGCGAGGCTAAAACGCGTGATATGTATATCGTGCGCGGGGGGAAAGTCGTCTGGGCCTATAATGTCGCCACGGGCAAGGGAGAAATCAGTGACGCCTCGCTGCTTTCGAACGGAAACATTCTATTCGCGCACCAATTCGGCGTGACCCTCATCACGCCCGACAAGAGGGTCATCTGGAATTATGATGCCCCTCCCCGATGCGAGGTTCATACGGCACAAATGATCGGAACCAACCACGTCATCTTCATCCAGAACGGGCCGGAACCGAAATTGTTTGTGGCCAATATTGGCACCGGCAAGATGGAAAAAGAAATTCCACTGATCGCGGGAAACACCAACAGTACTCACGGGCAATTCCGCCACGCTTGCCTGACTGACGCCGGCACTTATCTGGTAACGCACATGGACTTGGGAAAAATTGTCGAATACGATGAAAACGGCAACGTGGTTTGGTCAACCTCCGTGCCCAGCGTCTGGGCCGCGACGCGGTTGAGAAACGGAAACACCTTGTGCAGCGGCGGCGGCGATGTCCGCGAGATAAATCCCGCCGGCGAGACCGTCTGGGAGTTTACCACTGCCGATATGCCGGACTACAAATTCAAAAGCATCCAAACCGCAACGCGCCTGTCAAATGGAAACACCCTTATAAACAATTGGGTTAACGAGTGGAACAGCCCGATTGATCCGGCAACCGCTCCGGCGCAGGCGATTGAGGTCAGGCCGGACAAAAAAATTGTCTGGGCATTGCGCTCATGGTCAAATCCGGCACTTGGCCCGTCCACGACTATTCAATTGCTCGATGAGCCAGGCACGACCGAAAACGTGCATTTTGGAAGCATACATTAGCCGCTCCTTATCTGCCGTGTGCCTTCAGGAGACAATCTCTGGATTTGTTGTTTTGGAAATCACCCCCGTTTCCCTAGGACGCGGCACCATTGGCCGAGCCCGTCCGCCCGTCGCCTGATATGAGTCTTCTCTCCGCCATTGTCGATTCGCCCGTCCATTTTTGGAATCCTGCGGAGTTGGATTATCCTTGGCTCAAAAGCGTCCCAACATTGAATTGTCCCTTCCTTAGGGAAGTATATTCGACTGCCACTGAAACCGCGAATGTTGGCAAAATGATTTTTGTTGAGTGCGGCTGCGCTGCTTCACAGAACTTTGAAGAGGTGAAAATGGTTTCCGGATATTCGCCGTGCACGAAACCCAGCTGAAAGGGATCGTAGCGCAGGCGCCGCTTGAGCGAGGTGCACTTGCGCGCAGGGAATTAATCGCGCTCAGCAAGTATCCGCTGGTCAAAGGTGTCCGACGAAATTTACAGTGCGAAACTGACGTCGGCTTTTGCCTGTATCCCGAATCAATCGCCGCGTTCGTGAACTTGCAGGATTTAATTTTGCCTTCGATTTATGCATTGGGCCTCACCAGTTGTCGGCAGTGACTGAACTGGTTTGTCGCTGCCCGGAAGCGGTTTTCGTATTCGACCATTGTGCCAAGCCAGCTATCCGCGACGGACAGCTTAATCCGTGGAGACAGCATCTTCGCCAATTATCAGCTCTGCCGAACGTCGTGTGTAAAATATCCGGACTTGTTACCGAGGCGCACTCGGTTCAGTGTGGCGCGGAAGACTTGCGACCTTTTGTCGCCCATGCGCTGGATTGTTTTGGGTTTGAATGTGTACTGTTTGGTGGCGACTGGCCTGTGCGCTTTCTCGCCAGCCCGTTATCAAATTGGCTGAGAGTACTGAATATAGTTAACACGGACGAACCGGCAGCGAGCCGGACCAAACTTTTTCAGACCAACGCGGAACGCATCTACCGTGTTTAACCTGACTTATAAAACCGTCTTCACCACCTGCGGCGCACAGCGCATCAGAGCAGTTCGGTAACGACTTTTGCCAAAGCCGCCCTGCTTGAGAACACTGTTGATATTGTTCCGGTCGCGCGGTGTTGAACATTGGTGCGACGATCTGCTTAGCGGTCAACCTGCGCCATCATATCTTCCGTATAGCGCGGGCCTTTGGTAGCGCCAGGCGGAAAAGTGGCATCAAGTTCAGAGATTTCAGAAGGGCTTAGCGGGATCTCGGCCGCTCCTAGATTTTCTTCCAGATAGATGCGCCGTTTGGTTCCCGGAATCGGAACGATGTCGTTGCCCTTGTGCAACAGCCACGCGAGCGCCATTTGGCCGGGTTTGACCCCCTTGTTCCGGGCAAGATTTCGAATGATTTCCGTCGCCTGCACATTGGCATCAAAGTTGGCCCCTTGCAGGCGTGGGTCTGCGGTACGGCGAAAATCGGTCAAGGCATATTCTTCGGCCCGCCTGGCTGCGCCGGTCAAAAACCCTCGCCCCAGCGGGCTGAAGGGTACCAGGCCAATGCCGAGTTCGCGCAGCAAAGGGATTATCCGCTGTTCCAAATTACGCTCCCACAATGAGTATTCGCTCTGCAACGCGGACACTGGATGGGCCTTATGAGCGCGGCGGATTGTGTTTTCTCCAGCTTCGGAAAGCCCGAAGTACCGAACTTTGCCCTGCGAAACGAGTCCGGCAACCGCCCCGGCGACCTCTTCGATGGGCACAGAAGGATCGACTCGGTGTTGGTACAACAAATCGATATGATCTGTGCGCAGTCGCTTTAGTGATCCATCTACCGCAATGCGAATATGCTCCGGATGACTGCTTAGCCCAATTCGTTTTCCGTTTTCGAATCGAAAACCAAATTTAGTGGCCAGGATAATCCGATCGCGTTTTCCCTGAAGTGCTCGTCCTAACAATTCTTCGTTGGCAAAAGGACCGTAAATCTCGGCTGTGTCCAAAAATGTACCACCCAGTTCAAGGTAACGATTAATGGTGGCGATGGATTCATCATCATTGGGAGTTCCATAGGCGTGACTCATACCCATGCATCCCAAGCCGAGTTCACTCACTTCCAATCCTTGCAAGCCTAACCTTCGTTTTTTTAACATATTGATTCCTTTAAATCGGGTCACTCGTACGCTTGCTCCACAACTCTTTCCTGCCAGAATCCATTCTCAATTTGTAAAACACCATGCACCAATTAACTTCAATTTCCAGCCGCTGGATCGCTCGCAATTTCGGAGCGTTGATTTGGAAGTGACATCCTGACTGTTTCGCGGAGTTACATTTAACACCATTTGATTTTGCCGGGAGGCCCGGGTTCCAAATAGGAATTGTTACGACCTGTTTGGCCTTGCTGAAGGCTTAATTTCAGAATTAGAGTCAAATGAATCCTTTGAGACAAGCGTAAATGTGGTTGATGTTTGACTGAAGCTGGGCCCAACGGCTGCCGTATGTTCTTTTGAGTCGTTTCCCGCCTCCGGTCGAGGAACCGCTGCCTTTTGGCTGAGCAAAGTCAAGCCGGTCTGAATGAAGTCGCTCCCAGTCAAACATTTTCTCGCATCAGAATTCCGTGTTGGCATGGCTGCGCAAATCTCCCGGAACAGGTTCCCACATCCACGCTGCCGCTTAGCCTTTGGCGAGTATTTTTTCGAGCAACTGGTTGAGGCGGGCCAACATTGCCCGCGGATCTTCAAGCTGGCCGGCGGCAACCCGTGCGTTGTCGAGAAGTTGTTCGGCGACGCTCGTGGCCAAGCCGGCGTCTTTCTGCCTCATCGTGTCGAGCTGTGAAATGATCGGGTGCGCAGGATTGATCTCAAAATCATGCTTTGCGGCGGGCAATTCTGGACCGTCCTGTTTCATCGCTTTCATGAGACGCCGCATGCTGGCGGTCATGAACTTGTCGGCATCCACGATAACCGCGGGACTTTCCACCAGTCGCCGGGAAACGCGCACGGCGCCGACTTTGTCGCCGAGTATGTCTTTGAGCCATTTGCCTAGAGCCTGAGCGGCTTCTTCCGACAACGCGCCTTCTTTCTTGCTGACCAGATTCAGGTCCGCCTTCTCGGCGAGGCGCAGCGGCTTGCCGTCAAACTCGCGCAGGTGTTCCATGACGAACTCGTCCCACGGATCGTAGAGGAAAAGCACTTCCCATTTGCGTTCGCGGAAAACTTCGAAGTACGCACTCGCTTCCGCAGCGGCCCGGTTCGAGGCGAGCAAAACGTAGATTTCCTTTTGTTCTGGCGGCATCCGATTCACATAATTCACCAGCGAGCTGAACCTGCCCGGTTCCAACGTGGACGATTCGTAACGCAACAGTTTGCCCAATCCATCTTTGTGCGTGAAATCAGTCACAACACCTTCCTTAAGGAAACGCTGGTACTCGGTATAAAATTTCTCGTAGGCCGCGGGCTCTTTCTCTGATTGCTCCTCCAGGAATCTCAAGAATCGGCTGGTGAGAACCTTGTTCAGTTTTTGCATCAACGAAGTGTCCTGCATCGTCTCGCGCGAGATATTCAATGGCAGATCTTCACTGTCCACCACTCCTTTCAGAAAGCGCAGCCATTCCGGGAACAAACCCTTTGCCTTGGCTTGAATCAATATCTTGCGGCAGTAAAGGTTCACCTCGGAATCAATGCGTCCCATGCCGAGCGTCTCAAAATTTCGCTGGGGCACGAAAAGCAGCGCCTGGATTGCAAGCGGGGCGTCGGCGGAGAAATGCAAGCGAAACAGCGGCTTATCATGGTCATGACCAAGAAACGTGTAAAATTCATTGTATTCCTCCTCCTTGATCTCGCTTTTATTCCGCGCCCAGATGGCTTGAACGGTATTGAGCCGACGGGTGTTCAATTCTATTGGCACCGGTACAAAACTGGAATAGCGTTCGATGATGCGTTCGACGTTATTTTCCTTAGAAAAATCATGGGCGTCGTCCTTCAGTTCAAGCGTGATTTTCGTGCCGCGGGGCAAATCTCCGGCGGGGGCAAGTTCGTAGCCACCCATGCCCTCGCTGGTCCACTGCCAGCCGGATTCATCTGGGGCGAATGAGCGGCTCAAGACGGTCACTCGTTTGGCCACCATGAACGCCGAGTAAAATCCCACGCCGAATTGTCCGATCAAACCCACATCCGGCTTTTTGTCTTCGGCGATCTGTTTGAGAAAAGCCTTGGTACCCGAGTGGGCAATCGTGCCGAGATTCTCCACCAGCTCACCGTGGGTCATCCCCAAACCGGTGTCGGTGATGGTGATCGTGCCTGCCTTGTCGTCAGTCGTGACCACGATCAAAGGCGCCACGTCCGGCTGGTAGACAACTTTGCCCGACGATTGGGTGAACCGCAGTTTCTCGCAGGCGTCCGCCGCGTTGGAAATCAGCTCGCGTACGAAAATTTCTTTGTCCGTGTAAAGTGAATGAATGACAATATTCAGCAGTTGCTGAATCTCCGCTTGAAAGTGATGTGTCTCAGTTTGGCTCATAAGGGCTATTTCCTTAATCAACTGGAGACCTGACGTCAAGCCGGCTTAGCGCTGATTTTAATTTGCCGTGGCGAACTTTCTTAGAACCTGCAAGCGCCAGGGTTCGCGGCTTGGATTTGGCCGGCAAAATCCACGCCGGATCGGCCGATTTTCCCGTGATCGATTTTTTTGAACATTTTTCTGCGAGCGGTATCTAAGTTGCCATAGCATGGCAGCCGACGCTCGCTGATTGCGTTCATGACGTTTGGGGTTTCCCTGGCTCGCCTGCGGAAACGTATTGGCAGTCGAAATGATTAAAGTAGAGAATCTGACCAAAACTTTTGGTAATAAACGCGCAGTGGACGGGATTTCGTTCTCGGTGGAGCGCGGTGAGGTGCTTGGCTTCCTCGGGCCGAATGGCGCGGGAAAGTCCACCACCATGCGCATGATCACCGGATTCATAACACCCAGCAGCGGAACAGTAAAGGTCGGCGGTTTTGACATCTCGGAAAACCCCATCCCCGCTAAACGGTTGATCGGGTATTTGCCCGAAAATGCGCCAGCTTACACCGACATGACTGTTTACGGATTTCTGGATTTTACTGCAGAAATCCGCGGCCTGCGTGGTGACGCAAAAAAATCAGCCATCGGTCGCGTCGTGGATTTATGTTTTCTCAAGTCTGTCCTTTACCAGGATGTCGACACACTTTCTAAAGGATACCGGCATCGCACCTGTTTCGCGCAGTCCATCATCCATGATCCGGATGTTCTCATCCTCGACGAACCAACCGATGGCCTTGACCCAAACCAAAAACACGAGATCCGCCAGCTGATCCGCCGCATGGGCGAGAAAAAGGCAATTATTTTTTCGACGCATATCCTTGAAGAAGTGGATGCAGTTTGCTCCCGGGCGATGATCATTGACCGAGGCAAAGTGGTTGCCAATGGCACGCCTCAGGAATTGCGGCGCAAGTCCGAATGGGCCGGCGCGGTTACGTTGCGCCTGAGCGCAGCATCGGCGGACAAGGTGCAGGAAAATTTGAAGCGTCTCCGTTCAGCAAAAAAAGTCTCGACGGAGACGGACGGCAAAAGAGTTTCCGTAACAATATTTCCGCGGGTCGCGGGCGATGGCGATTTGACGCGCGAAGTTTTGGAAGCCACCAACGGCTGTCAGATAGAGGAATTGCACACCGAGGAAGGCCGATTGGACGAAGTGTTCCGCAGCATCACTATGCCGGACACGATGGGGAAGGAGACCAACGCATGAACTCGCTGGGAAATATCAAGACAATCACGAAGCGTGAATTACTGGCTTATTTTTCATCACCGGTGGCGTATGTTTTCATCGTCATTTTTTTGCTGTTGAACGGGTTTTTCACCTTCATGGTCGGAGGATTTTTTGAGCGGGGAGAGGCTTCGCTCACGAATTCCTTTTTCAACTGGCACCCCTGGTTTTATCTGTTTCTCGTGCCGGCCGTCGGAATGAGGTTGTGGGCGGATGAACGGCGGGTCGGCACTTTGGAATTGCTGCTGACCATGCCGATCGCACCGTGGGAGGCCATCGTCGGAAAATTTGTTGCCTCCTGGCTGTTTCTCGGACTTGCGTTGGTTCTTACTTTTCCAGTCGTGCTCACAGTGAACTATCTTGGTAGTCCCGACAACGGTGTCATCTTCACCGCCTATGTCGGGAGTTGGCTGATGGCAGGAGCGTATCTCGCAGTGAGTTGCATCACTTCTGCCATCACCCGCAGTCAGGTCGTGAGTTTTATCGTATCGGTCGTAGCGTGCTTGTTTCTGATTCTCGCGGGTTTTCCGCCGGTGATCAACCTCCTGCAAGGCTTGACAAATCACTGGCAATGGCTCGTGGATACGATCACCTCGTTCAGCGTCATTACTCACTTTGAAGGCTTTCAAAGGGGCGTGCTGGATTCGCGCGATGTCATTTTCTTCCTGTCAGTCATCGGTTTTTCACTATTCACGACCAGCGTGATTTTGCGAACTCACCGCACCACCTGATTCCGGAGGCCAGATGCAAAAGAAGACCATCGAAACC
>JBEKMT010000110.1:0-17963 GCA_050008355.1 Verrucomicrobiota bacterium | reverse complement strand
CGCGAAGATCTGGAAGAATAAATTGCCTGACCGACCACTGGAAGAGCTGGTGCGCGAACTTTACGAGGCTGAAAACAGAGGCAGAGCTGAACCGAGCGGTTCACAGGACATGATCGGCTTGATTTATCCCGGTGTGAACCGGCTGGATTATAACATCAACCACGAAGGCGGGGTTTTTCCAGAGCATATCGAGGGTCTTGATTCCGCGAAACATTCCCACTGGCTCGAGAGAGTTTTGCATCTGCTGCCGGTGGAACCGCGTCCGGACGGGTATAGTCCATTGGGCATAAAGAATCTGGTGCCGAAATGGATTGGCCGGTTGGGGGAATCGGGAAAGTCGTGTTTTGACGCGATCAAAAAGATGGATGTGGAAGCGCTTGGCGCCTCGTTCAATGAAACAATGCTCTGCTGGGAAAAAATTCTCCCGCACGTCGTCGCACATCCGCTGATCAAGCTCGATCTGGTCAAAATCCTGAGAATTTACCAAAAGCAATTTCCGGGAGCGATGTTCTCGGGCTGCGGCGGCGGTTATTTGATCGTCGCATCGGAGAATAGAGTGCCCGGTGCTTTCCAGGTGACCGTCCGACTGGCAAAATGACCGTCAATTTCCCCCAATCTGCGCCCGGGCATGACTTGCCCGGGGGTTCCGGAGAATTTAAATCCAGGCTTGATGAAAGTGGTTCGCCGGTTGTTTCACCGGACGCCTTCCCGGGCAATTTGGGGATTGTGCCAAAGAGGGAATGAGTTTGCCGAAGCAAATCATGGTAAGCGGTGCATTCGATGACCTTCGAGCGCGCGATTTGCGATTTCTCGAAGAGGCGGCGAAGCTCGGTGAGTTGACGGTAGTGCTCTGGCCGGACACGGCGCTCGAGACGCTGACCGGCAAAGCTCCAAGATTCCCCTTCGCTGAGCGAAATTATTTCCTCAGTGCCGTCCGTTATGTCAGCCGAGTAATTGAAGCCGGCGCAACGGCAGATTTTAATTCCCTGCCAACAGATGCAAACGTGGACATCTGGGTAGATGTTGAAACCACTGCCACTGCCGCCCGCGAAATGAGCGCACGGGAACATAAGGTTGAGTACAGGGTTTTTGACACGGGCGAACTAATACATTTTCCGGACCCGGCACCGTTGGGTCCGGCGGCGGGTCAAAAAAAAGTGATCGTTACAGGGAGCTTCGATTGGTTCCATTCGGGGCACGTTCGCTTTCTGGAAGAAGCCAGCGCGCTGGGCAATTTGCACGTCGTCGTGGGCCATGACGCAAACATCCGCCTGCTCAAAGGAGCTGGTCATCCACTGCTGCCGCAGGAGGAAAGGCGCTATGTTGTCGGCTCGATCAAATTCGTGAAGCGGGCGTTGATTTCAAGTGGCGAAGGCTGGTTGGACGCCGACCCGGAAATTAAGAGTTTGAAACCTGACATCTATGCGGTAAACGAAGACGGCGACAAAGGCGGCAAGCGCGAGTATTGTGAAAAAAACGGGATTCAATATGTCGTGTTAAAACGCATTCCAGCGCCCGGCCTGCCGAATCGCAGCAGCACCGACTTGCGTGGATTTTAATTCACAAACTTGTCTTCCTGCAACCAGAACAGGCAGTCGCTCGCCCACGGATGCGGGTGCGCAAAAGGCGGTTTGGCTCCCAAACCCATGCCATGAGCGCCTTTTTCGTAGATGTGCAAATCAAAAGGCACATGATTCTTTCGCAAGGCTTCAGCAAACAGAAAGGTATTCTCCAGCGGCACGGTTGTATCTTCAAACGTGGTCCACAAGAAGCAAGGTGGAGTCTCCGGCGTGACTTGCAGTTCGTTGGAAAGATTTTGCACGAGTTCAGGCGGCGGATTGGTTCCGAGCAAATTTTCTCTCGAGCCTTGATGGGTAAAATCGCCCATCGTGATAACCGCGTAGCACAAAATTCCCAGATCCGGACGTGAGCTTTGCCGTTCAACTGCGTCAGTAGAATTCGCATCGCCGGCATCAAAATGGGTCAACAGCGTGGAGGCTAGATGCCCTCCCGCGGACGAACCCATGATCCCGACACGGTGGGAGTCAATTTTGTAATCGTCGGCGTGGGCGCGCACCCAGCGGACGGCGCGCGCAGCGTCTTCGAGCATGACCGGGTGGCGATAACCATGCGAGCCGAGCCGGTATTTTAACACGAAGCAGGTGACGCCGTGTTGATTCAGCCAGAGTGCGTAATCCCTGCCTTCGTGCGGCACGAGAACCGTGTAACCTCCGCCAGGGCAAATCACCATGGCAGAGCCCGTGGCGTTGGTGGGATCCGGCAGAAAGGGCGTGATAGTGGGGATGTCCCAATCATTGGTGCCCAGGGCGCCGGGCGCACTGCCCGCCCAAAGCGGGATGGGCGTCTGAATATCTGCGCGAGACCAGGTTAGTGACGCCATCAGGGTCGCGAGAGCAAAAATGAGTTTCATGGTTTACCCAAACAGACTGATGCACTGACGGAAAAGTTTCAATCGGGAAAATACCTCGTCTGTTTGCGAGTCCGCCTCGAGTTTGGTTATTTGCCTGAGGGCGGGAATCATAGTCCGTTGGATCAACCTGGAGAGCATTGCCGGCACTCGGTTTGCGGCCCGGGAGGATGAGTTCGACCATCATTTAGCGACCATCACTTTTGACATTCCGACGAGAGATCCCGGTTTAAGCATTAATGCGCTCGGCAGCTTGCGCCTGACCTAAAACCTAGTCGACGGCACTCCCGCGGGCACCGCCAACGGATTGCCAGGAGGCCCGGAGACAGGAGCAACTATGTTTTGATGCAACCAAACCATTCGCCGCAATTCCATCTTGAAGGTAGCTATTCGCCAAGCCAGCCATTTGACATGGCTCGATTCCCGTCTATTTTCCCAGTCTGTGTTTGAACTTGTTTCCGATTACGCTCCCGCCGGTGACCAGCCGCCGGCGATTGAGAAATTGACCGCCGGGATTTCGTCCGGCGCGAAACACCAGACTTTACTTGGCGTCACTGGGTCAGGCAAAACGTTCACCATCGCCAACGTCATCAAGAACATCAATCGGCCGACGCTCGTTATCTCCCACAACAAAACCCTCGCCGCCCAGCTGTACGCTGAATTCAAGAGCTTTTTTCCAAAAAACGCCGTCGAGTATTTCGTCAGTTATTTCGATTTTTATCAGCCGGAGGCCTATCTTCCGCGCACCGACACGTTTATCGAAAAGGATTCCAGCGTGAACGAGGAGATTGAGCGGATGCGGCTCTCGACCATGAGCTCGCTTTTTTCGCGGCGCGACGTTGTCGTGGTTGCCAGCGTCTCCTGCATTTACGGCATCGGCAGCAAGGAAGATTACGAGGCGCTGGTGATTCCGCTACGCGTGGGATTGGGGATATCGCGGGAACAGTTATTATCGCGCATGGTGGACTTGCAGTATTCGCGAAACGACATCGCCTTCGAGCGGGGAAATTTCCGCGTGCGCGGCGATACTGTGGAAGTGTGGCCCGCCGGACGCGAGGACGGTTTGCGCGTCGAATTTTTCGGGGAGGAAATCGAAAAGATCTCCCGGTTCGAGCCGTTGACGGGCCGCAAAATTGAATCGTTGCAGGCGAACATGATTTTTCCGGCGAAACAATTTGTGACCACGGGCGACAAGATGAAGCGCGCTGCGCTCGCCATCCGGGAGGAATTGCGCACGAGGATCGTGGAATTTGAACGCGATGGAAAATTACTCGAAGCGCAGCGCATCAAAATGCGCACGGAGTTCGACCTTGAGATGATGGAAGAAATGGGTTTTTGCTCCGGCATCGAAAATTATTCGCGACACATCGCGAACCGTCCGCCCGGTTCGCGTCCGACGACGCTTTTCGATTTTTTCCCGGATGACTATCTGCTCGTCATTGATGAATCGCACGTCACTGTGCCGCAAATCGGCGGAATGTATGAGGGAGATAAATCGCGCAAGACCGTGCTCGTGGACCACGGATTCCGGCTGCCCAGCGCGCTGGATAATCGTCCGTTGAATTTTCTGGAATTTCAATCACTCCAAAATCAGACGATTTACGTCAGTGCCACGCCGTCGCCGAGGGAAATCGGGTGGTCACAGGGCAGAATCACCGAACTCGTCGTGCGTCCGACCGGATTGATTGATCCGCGCGTCACCATCAAGCCGCTCAAAGGCCAGATTGACGATTTGCTCGAAGAAGCCCGAAAGCGTAGCGATAAGAAGGAGCGCACGCTCGTGACGACCCTGACAAAGCGCACGGCAGAGGAATTGACCGATTATCTGCGCGACATCGGGGTGAACGTTCGCTACCTGCACAGCGAAATTGACGCCATTGAGCGCGTTGAAATCCTGCGCGCGCTGCGCAAGGGTGAATTTGATGTGCTGGTTGGCATCAATCTATTGCGCGAAGGGTTGGATTTGCCCGAGGTTTCACTGGTCGCGATTCTCGATGCTGACAAGGAGGGTTTTCTACGCAGCGAAACGAGCCTGATCCAGACCGCGGGCCGCGCCGCGCGGCACTTGAACGGCGAAGTGATTCTCTACGCCGACGTGATGACGCAGAGCATCCAGAAATTTTTGGCGGTGACTGAGTACCGCCGCAATCGGCAAATCGCTCACAACACCGAACACCACATCACACCGCGCAGCGTGATTCGCGCGGTGGAGGAAAGCCTGGCCGTGTACCAATCCACCCGGGACGAGGCGGCGGGTGTTTTGAATGACGCCAAGATGGACGTGGATCTGACCGAAACGATCAAGGAACTTGAAGGTGAGATGATCAAGGCCGCCGAGGATTTGCAGTTTGAAAAAGCTGCGCTGTTGCGCGACCAAATCAAGGAACTGAAGCGAATGCTTGATGGCGGCAAGGCGGAGGAGAAACCAAAACCGGTGAGCTATAAGAAATCCAGGTATCCGCGGCGATGACGCTCGTGAAAAACGACCGAAACCCATCCTAAAAAGCGACACCTTCGCGTTCGAGCAAGCTGCATTTCCAGCCTAGTCCACTCGAAAATCCGCCGATTTTATTATTTGCGGCCAGAACGCGATGGCAAGGAACCAAAACCGGGATGGGATTGGCCCCGCAGGCCCCGCCGACCGCCCGGACAGCTTTGGGTTTGCCGATGGCCGCGGCGAGTTCACCGTAACTCCTGGTCCGACCCAATGGAATTTTTAGCATCGCCTTCCAGACGCTTTTTTGGAATTCCGTTTTGCCGGTCCAATCGAGCGGGGGAAGTTCTTTCGGTTCAATGCCACCAAGTATTTGCTTCAAGGCGTTGGTGGTGGTGCGATGCCAGCGAAGAACGTGCAACGGGATTGGCAGTGAATTTACGGAACGCCCGACCTGGTCCGGTTGGGACAAGCTGGATTTTTTTGCTTTCGGAAAATTCAATCCGGTCAGTCCCTTTTCGGAATAACTGGCAAGAAATTCACCGTCGCGCGTGGAAACCGGCAGTTGAAACCCGACGTTTTTCATTTCAATGGTGTTGCAAGTAAACCAGCAGAGTGCCGAACAGAATGACAAACAAAATGATGGCCAAGGCTATGAAACGATTGCGGGCGACGCGTTTTTCGTAGCGCAAGGGTCGCAATCCATGAACGCCGCCGGCGGCCAGATAATTGACCAGTCGCGGATTGTTGGTGGTCGGTCCGTGGAAATGATCGCGCAGACGGTTCCACAACGCGGGAAGATCGTATTTTCGAATGCCGAGATCATTGAAAATTTCCGGGGTCACCTCGTCGGTTCGCGGCGACAAGGGACTGCTTTTTAGTTCTTCAAAAACTGGTTCGGCTTTCGGCGGGGCGGGCGGGTGTGCGGGTTTTTCCACGATCCGGGGAATCGTGTCGCCCTGTGGAGTGGCGGTGGAGCGAAATTTTGGACCGGCGGGAGGCTGCTGGAGTTGCGAGTCGAGCTTCTTGATTTCAGCCTCCAGCGCGGCGATTTCAGCTTCGAGCGAGCGCGCTTTGTCTGATATCAAATCTGGCTTTTTGGTGGCCATACAGCCTCACTTGCGAGCAATAATGTAGATGAAAATTGCGAGGGCGGTGAGGGCGACAACCAGCAGTGGCCACGTCAATGCCAGGCCGATTTTGCACAACTGGCCGAAATTCATTTCCGCCAGTGAAGGTGCCGCCGGGTTGGGAGCACCATTTTCCGGAGCCGCGGACGTTTTGCTCTCACCGGCCAGCGCGGGCAGTTTGAGCCGGGCGGAATTCCATTCCATGCGGGCATTCTCGATCGTGGTCAGCGCGCGGGTAAGCTCGATCTGAAAATTTTCCTTCGTCCAGGACTCATCATGGATTGCCTGGATTTTTGACAGGGCGGCACGAAAATCAATGACGGTCTTGACCATTTGCTCGGCGTCACGGCGAGCGGCAAATTCTGCTTCTTCCAGCAAGCCGAGCCCGCGGGTGAGATTCTGGAGGATTTCCAGGCGGCCGGTTTGAAATTCATTCTGGCGCCGGCGAAGCTCTTCGAGGCCGGCGCGTTCGCGTTCCAGCTCCTCCTGTGCACGTTTGAGTTCAACGAGTTTTTGCTGGGCCTCAACGACCTTGCGGTCTACGTCATCGCGCATGGGCGCAGATGCAGCGAACGCGGGTTTGTTCGCCGTAAAATCGGTATCAACAAATTCCGTTGCATCATATTCGCCAGGCACAATACAACTTTAATCATGCCGCGGAGAAGTGTAAAGCGGGTTTGCACTTGTCATCAGGTCCTCATTGGCGCAGAAATGGTGCATGATTGAATTGTTTCAATTTCCCTGGAGCCCTTTTTGCCTGCCCCAACAACGCATTTTGGAATATTCCGGTGCGGCTTTCAAACTGGTCAAGGTCCTGCCGCAGGAGCGTTCCATTGTCTGGAAACTGACCGAGCGACAGTATTACGGCGTGCCGATATTACGTGACGGAAAAAAGATCGTGTTCGAGACGGGCGACGATTCGCAAGTGGTGGCGAAATACCTCGACGCGAAATTCAAGCTTGAGCTTTTCCCCGTCAGACTGGAAGGCGCGCAGTCTATTCTCTGGCATTATATCGAGAACGATGTGGAAGCCGCGACGTTCCGACTGAATGATGTTTACTATCAGGAGAATTATCGCCGCGAAAAAATGCCTGCCACTGACGAATTGCAGTATCTCCGCTTTAAGGAACGCAAGTTCGGACGCGGCTGCATTGACCAATGGCGGAAGCAAAAGTCTGATTGGCTGAAGAAACTCGAGTCCAGCCTTACTCCCTTTGAGCACACGCTCGCACACACCCGGTTTCTGCTGGGCGACCGACCACGCTTTGTGGATTTTGACTTGATCGGCATGCTCGATAATTTTCTCTATTCAGGTCATTACCAGTTGCCGAAATCGCTACCGAACATCCGCCGCTGGCATTGCCAGGTGAGAACCGTTCGCGCCAGAATCTAGGAAGATTTGACGAGCTCTACGCGCGTGGCATCGTGTAAGCATCAGATGACCACAACCAGTACAACAGAGCTGAGCATAGACGGTATGACCTGCAATAATTGCGCGCGTCATGTCACCGATGCCATTCAGGCCGTTGCCGGCGTCCAGAGTGCCACCGTCTCATTGGCTGCCAGGCGGGCGACGGTACGCTGGATTTCAGCCGAGGCCAAAAATATTTCCGGAGTTCTCGCCGATATTTCACAGGCCGGTTACGGGGCCAGGGAAATTCCCCCGAGTGCGAATTCCAACGGGGAAGCCCAATCCCGCCACTGGCAGTGGACCCTCATTGTGGGAATCACGGCCACGGTTTTGTTGATGGCAGGTGAATGGATTCTAGGCCTGGCGATGATGCCGTGGTTCCAATGGTTTGCCTTCGGGTTGGCCGGAGTGGTGCAGTTTTTTTGCGGCGCGGCCTTTTATCGCGGAGCGTGGAACCAGTTAAAGGTCGGAAGCTCCAACATGGACACCCTGGTCGCGCTGGGTTCGACAACGGCGTTTGGCTACAGTGCGTGGGCATTAATGAGCGGCGCCGGTGGACACCTCTATTTCATGGAGGCGGCGGCGATTATTTCGCTCATTTCTCTCGGTCACTGGCTGGAAGCGCGTGTGAGCGAGCAGGCCAGCAGCACACTTAAGTTACTTTTGAACCTTGCGCCACCCACGGCCCGGAAAATCCAGAAACCAGCGGTCAGCGGCTGGCCACCTGACGGTCAGCCGCTGGATTTAAGGGCCGTTACTTTTTCCAGGCCGGAGAAGGAAATTGAAATTCCCGTCGCTGAATTGGACACCGGCGACCGAGTCGTGCTCCGGCCTGGCGACCGGGTTCCGGTGGATGGGACGGTTGTCGAGGGCGATTCATCGGTGGACGAGTCCATGCTTACCGGCGAGTCGATGCCCATTAATAAAAAGGTAGGGAGCGAACTCTTTGCCGGGACGATGAATTTGAACAGACGGCTCGTCATGCGAGTCGCGGCAATGGGCGAAGCGACTGCCCTGGCGCAAGTCATTGCCGCGGTAGGGCGCGCACAAACCAGCCGCGCTGACATCCAACGGCTCAGCGACCGTATCAGCGGTGTGTTCGTGCCAGTTGTGGTGGCCGTGGCGCTTGCGGCTGGATTGTGGTGGGGTCTGGCTCCGAAATCAGCGGCCGGGGTCCACGCTGTGCTAGCCACATTTTTCTGGCATTCGCACATTCCTCCAGGGTCTGCAACGGGGTTCGTAATCGCTGCCGCCGTGTTGATCGTGGCATGTCCCTGTGCGATGGGATTGGCGACGCCTGCGGCCATTATGGCCGGGGCCAATTCGGCTGCGCGCCGGGGAATCTTGATCCGCGATGGGGTGGCCCTGGAGAAAGCCGGAAAAATCACCGCGGTAATTTTTGACAAAACAGGAACGCTAACTGTTGGAAAACCGGTTTTGGCGGCAGAAAAGGACTTTGGAATCCAACAAGCGGGGGCTCGAACGCTGGCTGCGGCGCTGGCACGCAACTCAAACCACCCGATCAGTCAGGCATTGGCCGCCATGTCGGCGGAGAGAATTGATTGGGTTGGTTGGCAGGAAGTTCGTGGCAGCGGGGTGAGCGCAGCCATGGCCTCGTCTGCTGGTAGCCGGCAACCGGCAACGGTCCGCCTCGGTTCGTTGTTGTGGTTACGCGAGAATGGAGTGGTTTTGACTGCGGGCGAATCTTTCATTGCCGAATGGTCTTCGCAGGGCGCCATCGTCGTGGGTGTGGCTGTGGAAAATAGGTTGTCAGGACTATTTGCCGTAAGCGACATGATGAAGGCAAACGCGGCGAAAGTTGTCCTCCAACTGCACCGGCAGAAGTTGAAGACTTATCTGATGACTGGTGACAATGCGTTGACCGCCGACAGCATTGCCCAACAAGCTGGAATCAGCGCGGATAATGTTTTTGCCGAGGTGCGGCCGGAGCAAAAGGCGGAGTTTGTCAAAAAACTGCAAGTCCGGGGCGAACGTGTGGCATTTGTTGGCGACGGCATCAACGACGCGCCAGCGCTGACGCAAGCGGACTTGGGGATTGCCGTTTGTCGGGCGAGCGATGTCGCCCGCGGAGCGGCGGACATCATCCTGCTGAAATCGGAAATCGAGGCCGTTCCCGAATGTCTGGCCCTGGCGCAGGCGACCTTGCGAACCATCAAGCAAAACCTGTTTTGGGCGTTCTTTTACAACGCTCTGGGGGTGCCGCTGGCAGCGCTGGGTTTCATCAGCCCGGTTTTCTGTGCGGCGGCGATGGGCTTCTCGGACTTGATCGTGATCGGCAACGCACTGAGGCTACTCCGCTGGCGGCAGAAATAATTTCAACATCAAAATTCGTTTTCTCCGCGCCAACTTTCGCTAAACTATTCATATGAATTTGCTGCCATTTGGAAAATTGCCCGCTGCTAAATCCCGGACCTTTGTTCCTCAAACCATTGATCTGGGAAACTGGCCTCAGATCGTGCCGCTATTCGATCAATTGGAAATCCGCGCCGCCCGCGCCGGCTCCGCGGCTGAACTGGAGCAGTGGTTGCTGGATTGGAGCGAGCTCAACGCCGCCCTGGATGAGGAAGCTTCGCGGCGTTACATTGCCATGACCTGTCACACGGACAACCCTGAAGCGGAAAAGGCGTATCTGTATTTTGTTGAACAGGTTGAGCCGGAAATCAAGCCGCGCCAGTTCGCGCTGGAAAAAATTTATGTCGCACATTCCCAGCGCGAAAAATTGTCCAGGCACCGCTTTCAAGTTTTTGACCGGGACGTGAAGAATCACGTTGAACTTTTCCGTCCGGAGAACGTGGCGTTGGAGACCGAGGAGGCAAAGCTGTCGCAACAGTACCAGAAATTGATCGGCTCGCAGACTGTGAATTTCCGGGGTGAGGAAAAGACGATTGTGCAGATGGGGCGCTATCTCGAAGAGCCCGATCGTGCACTGCGGCAGGAAGCGTGGGAGTTAGTGACCAAGCGTCGTTTGCTGGACGCTGACAAGTGCGAGGAAATTTTCGAGGAACTCGTCAAGCTGCGCACGCAAATCGCGAAAAACGCCGGCTTCGATAACTACCGTGATTTTGCGTTCCGCCAGAAGTGTCGGTTCGATTACACGCCGCACGAATGCGAGCAATTCCATGACGCCGTCGAAAAGGAGGTCATTCCGGCCGTCCGCGAAATCCAGAACGACCGCAAGCGTTTGCTGAAATTGGAGAAATTACGTCCTTGGGACCTGTCGGTGGATCCGCAGAACCGCGCGCCATTGAAACCTTTCGGTGAAGTGGGCGAGATGGTTTCGCGCACCCAGAAAATCTTCAACCGCCTGGATGATGAACTTGCTGCGGGTTTCCGGCAGATGCAGGATTTGAAACTTCTCGACCTCGACAACCGCAAGGGCAAAGCGCCTGGCGGTTACCAATCAACGCTTTCGGAGGCGCGGGTGCCGTTCATTTTCATGAACGCAGTCGGTCTGCAGCGTGATGTGGAGACGATTTTGCATGAGGCGGGCCATGCGTTCCACTCCCAGGCCACTCGGGGCGAAGATTTATATGCTTATCGGGGCGCGCCGATCGAATTCTGCGAGGTGGCCTCCATGTCCATGGAACTGCTCGGGAACGAGTTTCTTGAGGAATTTTATGCCGTGCCCGAGGCGAACCGCGCCCGCAAAACACACCTGGAGGGCATCATTGGCTTCTTCCCGTGGATGGCCACGGTGGACGCCTTCCAACATTGGATTTACACCCACCCAAATCATACGCGCGCTGAGCGCAAGGCGGCTTACACAACACTGATGGACCGTTTCGGCGGTGATGTGGATTGGACCGGCTACGAGTTAGCCCGGGCGCATTCGTGGCATCGGCAGTTGCACATCTTTATCCATCCATTTTATTATGTTGAATACGGCATTGCGCAGCTTGGAGCCTTGCAGGTCTGGGCAAACTCCCGGCGGGACAAAGCCAGGGCGCTAAGTGATTACAAGAAATCGCTGGCACTGGGCGGCTCACGTCCTTTGCCGGAACTGTTCGCGGCGGCGGGGTGCAAATTTCAGTTCGACGCGGCGACCATCAAACCCTTGATCGACTTGGCGGGAACGGAATTAAGAAAGCTCTGAACTGGATAATGAACGGAGCTGGTGAACACGGCCGATGGCCTCAAATCTCGCTGCGCTCTTCCTTTTAATGAAGCGAGGAGAAATTCCAGTGCTGGCAGACGCCGACCGGAAGATTCGTCAAGTCTCGATACCGTACGCTTTGATTTTGTTATAAAGCGTTTGGCGTCCAATGCCGAGGCGTTTGGCGGTTTCGAGCTTGTTACCGTTAGTTTCCTTGAGCATCTGGATGATGGCGTTACGCTCCACACCTTCGAGCAACGTGAATCCGGTGTCGTGGCCTTCGGTCGGAATAAACTTGATCTCACTGATGGAAAGGTCGGTGACGTTGACTTCCGGACCTTCGGACAACAGGACGGCTCGCTGGATTTCGTTCTGCAGCTGACGGACGTTGCCCGGCCATTCAAAGGAAGTCAGACGTTCGACGGCCTGGGGTGTGAATCCGCGCAAGGTGCGGTTGGCCTGCGCGGCGTAACGGCGCAAAAATGAATTGGCGAGCGGGATGATGTCGTCGCGGCGCTCACGCAGTGGCGGCAAATAAACCGAAATTGCGCTGATACGGTAAAACAAATCTTCACGCAGCTTTCCATCCTTGATGGCTTCCTCAGGTTTGCGGTTGGTCGCCGCGATTATGCGGCAGTTGGTCTTGTAGCTCGATGTGCCGCCCACGGGACGCACTTCCTGGTCCTGCAACACGCGCAACAATTTGCTTTGCGTATCGATCGGCATTTCGGAGATTTCGTCGAGGAACAGCGTTCCCCCTTCGGCCTGCCGGAAGAGTCCCTCGCGGTCCGAGTTCGACCCGGTGAACGCGCCCTTTTTGGAGCCGAACAATTCGCTTTCGATCAATTCCCGGGGCAGGGCAGCACAGTTGACCTTGATGATCCGGTTTTTCGCGCGTGAGCTCAAGCTGTGGATGAGGTCGGCGATGACCTCCTTACCGGAACCGCTCTCGCCCGTGATCAGAATGGTGACGTCGCTGGGAGCCACCCGCTCGATGGTCCGAACCACGGTTTGCACAGAAGGGCTTTGAAAAACCGGAGCGGATCCACCGCTCATGGTGGAGAGCGCGCGGCGCAATGAATTGTTCTCTTCCTTTTGCTGGCGGTTCTCGATCGCGCGTTCGACCGTGACTTGCAAAACCTGGGGATCGAATGGTTTGTTGATGAAATGATACGCACCACGCTTGGTCGCCTGCACTGCGGCCTCAAAAGTGGCTTCCCCGGTCAACACGATGACTTCGGTGTCTGGCCAGGTTTTCTTGATCTGCGGCAACAAGTCAAGGCCGTTCGCGTCCGGTAATTTGAGGTCGAGCAGGATGACATCGGGGGCATCCTGTGAGAAAGTTCGCAAGAGCGCGGCGGCATTTTCGGCCTCGGTTACGGCAAAATCGGGCTCGAGAATGGTCTTGAGCAACTGACGCAATTCCGGTTCGTCGTCAACGATGAGAATTTTACCTTTCATTTTTTGCTGTAATTTGTTTTGTACATACCTCGACAAACTTCCGAAAAATCGCACGATAGCGGTCGCTTTTCTGGACGAGCCGCTCCGGGTGAAACTGCACGCTTAAATAAAACGGTAAATCCATTCCCGATTTCAGTTCCATTGCTTCCACAATCCCATCGCGGCTGAGGGCCGACGCCACAAAGGGCTCAGCCGGCTCCATGATTGCCTGATGGTGTGTACTGTTCACGCCCAAGACACGCGTTTTACAGATTTTGGACAGTAACGAGCCCCGTGTCAATGTTACTTCATGCACTAAATCTAGCGGCTTGTCCAACCGCCGGTGGTTCAATGCCTTGGGCAATTGCTGTTTGATGTCCACAATTAAGCGTCCGCCAAAGGCCACATTCAACAATTGATGGCCTCGGCAAATGCCCAGCACCGGCTTGTGCTGTCGGAAGATTTCCTCGATCAAAATCAGTTCGCGCGCGTCGCGCGCGCCGTGGTCGGGTGTCTGCTCCACGGTTTTCAGAATCTTTCCCGGTAATTGATGCCGATAAAGGTCGGCGTACAACCCGGGATTGATGTCGTCACCGCCAGTCAGCAGCACGCCATCGGTGCGGCGCACGCATTCGGCGAGGAGGCGTCGATTTGTGCTGGCCGGCGCGACGACCGGGATGCCGCCCGCCGCGAAAATGGCGAGTTCGTACCGGAGGGAGAGACTGCTCGACAAATCGTTAAATTCCACACCCCGCTTCTCGATGCTTGGCGATACTAAAATGAGTGGCAGTTGGGCCATGGGTATAAAATAAAGTCTTTTTGATAAAATGTCAGCGCAAATCAAATAGTTGACCCAGAATGGTTTGAGAGATTAATAAATGTAAAAAATACTTTCTCCTGAGTAATTCTGTTTCGTTACAAATTTGTAACCATTTAATGCCATTTGCGTCATATGCTCGGGCGTTTAAACTTCAGAAGTATGAATGATAATTCAGAGTTTTCACAAATGGGCCTGGTCGGATACTGGAACGCGAATTGCCGGGATTAATAATTGTTCATGACCATCAGCTATTCAGCGCGATTTCAGACAAAAGACGCGGTGGAATCATACGATGCCCAGGAGTATGCGGCGGGAGGGTATTCCGCCAGCATCTGGCAACTCCAGCGCCCATTCGTCGAAAATTTCCTCTCGAATTTTCGCCGGTTGAAGACGCGGCCAAATCGGTTATTGGATTTTGCCTGTGGAACGGGGCGGGTGCTTGCGTGTGTTGAACAATTTGCGGACAAAGCTGACGGGATTGATATTTCCGAAAACATGATTGCCGTGGCTCGCACCAAATGCCGCCACGCACAGCTGCAAGTCGGCGACATCCTGGCCAGTCCGGAGCTATTGCAGAAGGATTACGACGTCATCACCTGTTTCCGCCTGCTCCTGAATCTGGAGCCGGAGATGCGCGGGCGAATTTTGCGCCAGCTCCGCAGTGTGATCAAGGCGAGCGGAAGGCTGCTGGTGAATGTGCATGGCAATTCACGGTCCTCACGGCATCCGGCCATCGTCTGGCGACGCTGGCGGGAGCGAACGCAAAAAACCGGTGCAATGCTCAATGAGATGTCACCGGCGGAAACCGAAAGGTTGCTTTGGGAATGCGGTTTCCAGATTGTTCGCAAATTCGGGTTTGGCATCCTGCCGCCCCTCTTTTACCGGACAGCGTTGCGCCCGGCGGCTTTTGCCATCGACAGTTTTCTGGCGGGTGAAAATGGGTTGAAGAATTGGTCGGTTGACATCATATACATATGCCGTCCCCGCTGAACCACCAAACCATGTTCAACGAGGTCACGCCATTTCTCAAAATCATGTTTTCAAGCGAGGCGACGCCCCGTCAACCGGTTGAATTTGAGTGGTGGTTGATTCGTCGTAATGGACGGCCCTTTTTATTACTGCCTACCTCGCCTGCCGACGCGCAGAACGCGCTGCAACTCTATTCAGCGCAACGGCTTCACGCAAAAATCAAACGCGCCGTCCTCCCGTTGTTGCTCAATACGCCGGCAGCATACTTTTTGCCTCGGGTGCGGATTCAGGCAGACGCAGCTTCAGAATTGGTTCAGTTCATGGCGCGGCAATCCGGTGTGCCGGCGGAGCAGTTGCGGGCCCCGGCCATCAAGATCGGCGGGATGGCGGTCCACAGGGCGCGGTTTGTTTTGTTGCTTTGCAACGCGGCAAATCGTCCGGTCAAAGTGGTGAAGGTGGGGTTAGATCCCTACGGTTGGGAAGCGACCGAACAAGAGGCCAAACATTTGGAACACCTCCCGCCGAATCTGGCAGGTTGCATCCAGATGACCGGTCGCATTTCCACAAGGGTCCTCACGGCCTTTGCAACGACCTATTTTTCCGGCGACAGCCCGCGCGATGACGAAGGAATGGAACAATTATTTCATGCCTGGCTGAACCCCCATGCGCCCGTGCCAGTGGACAGTTTGCCTTCCTGGCGCGAATTGCAGACGGCCGTTACTCGCGCTGACCCGCAAATGTGGCAGGTACTCAGTCAGGCGGTGTCGGGGAGGAGAGTTCATAGCACGATTCATCACGGCGATTTTGCGCCGTGGAACATCCGTGCCACCAGCCAGCAGAATCTTCAGGTATTTGATTGGGAACGCTGCCAGCCGGAAGGCATACCCGGTTGGGATTGGTTCCATTTCTTCGTCCAAACCGCCATTCTCGCCCGACGCTACCACGAAAAGCGGGTGGCCGCCGAAGTGGAGCATCTATTTCAATCGCCCCGGTTTAAAATTTACGCCGCCGCTGCCCGGATCACGGACATCACGAAACCTCTGTTCCTGGCCTACTTGTTGCACCAAAAACTGGTCGTCAAACCGCTCGAAGGCCGAAGGACAGCAGAAAAATTGTTCGAACTGCTTTCCGTCCGCTGGAAATTGAGACCAACTATCTCGCCGGGATCTGGCGCGGCAGAAAGACCAATGCCCAGCCGTGGTGAAAGTGTGTTCGCCGCCATCCAGGGTCAGCTGAAATTCACCGTGAGCCAATTGTCGAATCTGATATGGGAGCCGACACTCTCGCAAGTCGTCAGATCCTCCGTGCCTGCGCAATTCTTTGCCTACTGGAAAATGATCACTTTGAACCTGCTCGGCTTTTTCGGATTGATTGTCGCACAGGTCATTACCAGCGAGCATTCGATTTTGCGCTTCAGTTTGACTCCATTCTATCTGGTTCTGTGTCTCTGGCTCACGTTTAGGCTGGATCGTCGCTGGGGAGCACTCCTCGCCACTGCGGCGGCGCTCATACCGCCACTAACCCGCCACTTTCTCACTCCCGATTTCCTTCCGCTGGAAGTGACGCTCTGGAACATGGTAATGCGTTTCATCCTCTTTCAGATGGTGGTTTTGCTGGCCGACCGCGTTCGCGGGCATGATATTTTTTCGCGCGGAAGTACTTCTGGTCACGGTTTCAAATTTTCCGAACGCTGGGCGGTTATCCTCGGAACCGGACTGTTCTTCGCGGTGGTCGTGGCGATTGATCTGGTCACCAGTCCGCAGCTGAACCTGCTGCCCCTTTATTTGCTGCCGTGTATGGTGCTGACCTTGACCGTAGACCGGCGCTGGGGTACGGCGGCGGCAATCCTCGCCGCAATTGCCGGCCCATTCGCACAACGCTACGAAGACAACCATTACCGGCACTTGCCCGTCGAATTGTGGAATACGCTGATGCGTTTCCTGATTTTCCAGACGGTGGTTTTCATCCTGGACCGCCTTCGCCTGGAAAACGTCCTATTTGCGCCCCATAAAACGGGTGACAAAGCGGAGGAGCCAACTATGCCCGCGGAATTATTGGATACTAATTTGTCGCAAGGGATCTGATCCTCTAAATCTCCGCCTCGGGAAAATGTTCGCGGATTTGGCGGCGCAGCAATACTTCGTCATCCGGCTGGTAACGACGGCGGGTGATGAGTCGCTGGACGGCGTCGAGTAATTCCAGCCAGTCCTCGAGGGGTGGTTCGGCCACCGGCTGCCAGTTTTCAAATCGACGCGCGCGGTGGAAAAACCGCCATTCACGTTTCACTCTCTGCACATAGACTTGCAGTTTCTGGCCGTCTTCGGTGACGCGTTTCCAACTGATTTCAGCTTTGGGCATAGATTTAGTTCCGGATCAGCTGGCAGTACTCGGAATAGTTCTTGAGAAAACTTTCCTGAAAGTCATCGAACTGGTCGATGGACGGGGTTGATACATCGGAAGCCGGAAGCAGGGTGAACCGGGTACGCGCGTCGCTGTTGGTGATGGAGTAGGTTTTGAATGCGAAATCGTCGACAGCAACCCCGGCTTGGGTTTCACGGGTGCCGCAAAAGTAGCGATCTCCGTCCACGATTCCATATTGTTGGAGTGAATTGATATAAATCATCCGCTTGCCTTGGGCCGCGGGGGAATAGAGGGAGATGCCCTGGTAAAGCTGGTCTTCGGGTAGCCGCATACCCAGCAGGTCGAGAATAGTGGGCAGCAAATCAACCTGCGAGCCGCGGGTGTTGTTGACGCGGTAACCGGGGTTATCCGGGTCCATGATGATGAGCGGAATATTGGTCAATTCCGGTCTCGCCGACCAGCCGTGGCCAATGGGACCGCCATTCTCTCCCAACATTTCACCATGGTCATCGGTGATGATCACCAGTGTGTTGTCCAATACACCGGAAGCTTTTAGTTGATCCAGAATGGACACGATGCATGAATCCATGTAGAGCAAATCATTAAGGTATAAAGGAGTGTAATCACCCATTTGTTTCAATTTGTATTTCTGAAATCTGTCGGGCACGCCGTCAAACGGATTGTGGGGCGCCGCCGGGATATAGGTAAGGAAGAAAGTGTCATGGTGGTTGGCGTATTCTTTGATCTGCGTCCGAATGGCCCGGGTAGTTTCATCTTCGTTTAATCCCCAGGCCACCGATGCTTCCTGGTACTTACCCGGCATATTCTCGGCATCATACATTGCCTCAAGCCCGCG
>JBEKMT010000011.1:0-43584 GCA_050008355.1 Verrucomicrobiota bacterium | reverse complement strand
GTCGTCGGTGGTTTGGATGTAGTTGCGTACCCATTTGTGGTCGGTGATTTCTTCCCAATAAATCTGGTTATCACTGCCATCCACCATGCCGACGCCGGCGGGCAAGTTGACGGCTTTGATGATGCACTGGGAATTCAAAAAGCCGGAGGCGGTCGATCCGGTCAAGGTGGTGGTGAAGGAATAGCCTAATGTGCCGGCGGTCATGTACGGCGGACGGCAGACTTGGAATTCCATGTTGCCGGCGGGATCGTAAGCGGAGCGGTAATTGTCCAAGGTGTATGACGAGCCGCCGCTGGGCGGATAATAGGTGATGGTCACACCATCAAACACTTCGCTTTGAACGGAGACGCGTTGATATCTGGATTTCGCGATGCTGGTGCCTTCGCCGAAGGCGACGTGGAGCACGCCAGAGACGTAAGAGATGCTCAATCCAACGGCTTCGAAATAATCTGAATTGAATAATTCAGACACGGCGAACAAGGAGACTTGGTTGCCGCTGAGGCTGCCGGAAATTTTCGCCCAGACCGAACTGGAGTTCGACCCACTGGTCATGCACATCCATAAAACCGGGCCGGTGGGTGTGGTCAGATCCAGATAATAATCCGGCTGCGGACAATTCAAGTTAAACTGCGCGCCGGAACCGGAACCGCTCGTGTCCGTAGTTGGGGCGGGCAGGGTGGGGTAAGCGGAATAATTGCCCACCTGACTGGCATGGAAATCTATGATCTCACCGCTGGGGTTCACCATGTCCACCGTGATTTCCATGGGGGTGCCAGTGCCGCCGCTGACCTCGAGCACATCGCCAACATTATAACCACTGCCGGCATTGGCCAGCGAAGCATTCACCACGAAGCCGCTGGTGCCGGCGTTGTACATGCCGTTACCGGCAGGGAGTGTGGTGCTTGATGGCGCGCCGATGCCGTTGAACGTGCGCACTGCGCTCGGCGCGGCCGTGGCGGCGGCGGAGATGATGTGGGGCGCATTGCCTACGATAGCGTGGATGGCGACGGGTTTTAGGATTGGGGGCATTTTATGGAATTGAGCAATGCGGCAGCTTTGCCCTACCTGGTATCAGTTGAATGCGTCGTGTGCGGCCACAATTGCCGGCGGATTAATAATACCCGCAGCGATCACGCCAGGTGTGGTGTCGCCCGGTGGAGTGGAGTAGGCAAACACACCGTCCTGGAACGGATTCACCAGGCCGCCGGGACTGTTGGCGTTGCCGGTGGTGATGGCCTGGTCCACGTTGCCGCTGTTTTCCAGAGTATTTTGCGTGCGCATCAGCGGGTTGTACCAGGTGCGGCGATAGCGCCACATGTTCAGGATGGCGGAGAGTTGGCCGCTGTTCAAATGTTTGGCCACGCCAATCTGCACTTCGGTCGCGTGCTTGCCGTAGTGCCGGCGAATACTCTGCGGCTGGGCGTTCATCGTTGTCCAAGTTACAGCGCCGCCGGAGAAATTGATGGCGTTGCGGAGCGTAACACCGGTGCCGAAGGTGACTTCCACTTTCGCGTAATCGCCTTCGTATTGCAGTTTATCGAGGTGGTTGTAGAGATACTGGGCAATCCCGCCGTTGCCGATGATGTAGGCTTCGCCCGGCGTGGTGCTGGCGAGCGTGGTATAGGCTTGGGTGACGCCATTTGTGACTTCGATGTCCACGTGATGCTGCGTGGTATTGCCTTTGCTGATGGCATTGCCGGTGGTGTCGGTGTCCGGATCACCGCTGGTTGATTGGGCGTCGTATTCCGCGTATTGCATCTGCACGGCAATATGGATTTTCTTGCAGACCACGGGCTGCCCGTCAGTGCGAATCATCCAGGCATGAACACTGCCGCGCACGACGCGGTTTAACACCAGATTACCGCTGGCATCGCAGAGACCGTACGCGATCAGGTCCGCGGTGGTAAGTACGGAGCCCGTGCTGGCATCGGTGATGGTAGCATCGGGAATGACCGCGACGGTCACCGGCGAGAAGCCGGTTTGAAATCGCACCCTCGAATCGGCGAGTTTGCTGACGTTGCCCCCGCGGGGTTCCTGCCACCAGGTACGTTTGAGGGCTTGCGTCGTCCCGCCACTGTCGGCCGTCGCCAGCACAGGCTCGACATCAAGATGAGCGGTGGTCGTAGTATTATTGACACCTTGCAGGTCAATTAGTTCGTTGATCACCCGCAAACCGGTCTGCGGATCCAACTCGCTGTTGCTGCCGTTCGGTCCCCATTTGTCCCGGGCATAATCCACCACCGGCGAATGATTGATCTGATTGGTGATGCGATAGATCAGATTTACGCAACGTACCAGGAGGTCACTGCGCGCGAGAATATTCACGGACGTGTGACTGACGCCGTCAAAGAGTGGCAATGATGCCGTCACCATGTTATCCACGAGTGCCGCGTAAAAGGTAGGCGGGCTGGTGGTGTAATCGAAGGAGATCGTGATGCGCGGCGAGAGCTGCAGGCATTTGATGATCGCATCCGCGCAAGTCATCGGTTTGGCGATGTAGCTCGGCAGGAATAGCCCGAATAGCGAATACTCGATCGTGGTGGTAGATTCATCGACGAGATAATCGTATACGCCACCAGTGCTGTTCAGATTGATGGCGCCGGCATCAAGCGCGCGGCCCACGTATTGGTAGGGCATGGGGAATCCTTGCGCAGCGTACTGATCCAGCAGCCATTGCAGGATGGCCTGGATCTGGTCGCCGGCGCTGATCAATATCTGCCCGCTGGTGACCGCGGTCGACGAGTTCAGGACCAGCTCCGGCAGCAGATAGGTTTCGCTGTTGGCGCCGTAGAAGAGTTGTTGAAAATGAGTGTTGGTGAGGTCATACCACGGACCCTGGAACTTGTAAGTGACGCCTTCGTACTGTCCGGTCGCTTTGGCGGGGTTGCCAACGCGTTTGCCGCTGAAGGTGATGGTTCCGCCGCTGAAACTATTGGTTGCGCCCGTTGAACTGCCCCGGTTAGTGCGCACAATAATCCACGCCTCGAAGGGGAAAGTAGGCGTGTCGCCTTCAACACCGATGTTGGCACCAACAATGGTGGCAGTGAAGACATCCGCCTTTTGATTGCCAAGTTCATCGGTGGTGTCATAACTGAATCCCCACCCGGCGAAAGACATTTCATTGCCGTTGTATTCAAGCGTGTCGTACAAATTCATTTTAATCGGTCCGGCTCAGCCGGTCGGGTCTGGCGTTGGTCCCGATCTTCGGGCGTGTATCTAGTCGGAGGTATTTCCAGGAACGCGGAAACGAATTCTCCCTCGTCTCGGACCGGAACGATTCGGAAGAAAGGTGGCGGAGCGGCAGCTCCGCCCAACCAACCAGGGTGGGGCTGCGCTGCCGCCCAGCACAATTCTCCGCACCGAAAGGTGCGATCTCCCAATAGAACTGCTTCGTACCGACCGGAGGAATGGGCTGAGAGGTGCACGAGGACAACGCACGGGTGGCACTTTTTTGATGGAACTGGCGGTTCTCACCAGTCCTGCCCTTCAATCGCCGGTTCTTTCCTTGATAAAAATCATTTTTCATGGTTGATCACTGCAACCGCTTCTCGCTCCTCACTTCTAACTTCTAACTAAGGCCCGAAGCTATTCGTCACGTCCGGAAAGTTAAAGTTGGAGACATCGAAATGGTTGCCGGTTGAATTCGTGGCCGTCGCCCAAGTTACGCCATTCGTCAGCGCACTGCCGCCAGCCGTCAGAAAGGGGACAAAGGTGTCAGACAAACTGCCGATCGCCCGGATGGTGACATTTGCAAAATGATTGGTCGCAATCGTCAGCGGATCTAATCCCGCCGTGACCGTGGCCAACTGCGAGGGAGCTGTCAGTCCCCAGGCCGTGTAAATGGCATTTGAATAATCCTCGCCCGATCCCGGGTGATAGAATAAATTGCTAATGCTCGTCACCCCGCAAAACAGATAGACATGGTTTAAGTCGTAGGCAGGGTAGTTGGCCGCGATCTGCAAGGCATCCAGTGCTCCCATGCTTCCCGGTATGCCGTAAGCGTTCGTATAATTCTGGTAATTCCGGGCCCAGCCCAGTGCGTTCGTATAAGCCGCCACCCCCGCCGCGCTGCCCCAATCATTTGCCGGCGAAGAAACCGACAGCAGCGCATAGCCCGCACCCAACAGCCCGGCGGTGACATTCTGGAAATTGTAACCGAACATCATGGAGTTGCCGTCGAAGCCCGCACCATGAAAAAATACCGCAAGCTTTTGCGTGTTCGTGTGCTGCATCGGCTGGAGCAGGTAACAATTCGCCGCGAGGTTCGGATTGTTCCTGAAATTGGCGATACTCATATTCGTCAGGAGGTCCGCCGGGGACAACGCGCGATCATAAATCGCCACGTCATCAAGGTTGCCGATTTGATTGAACGCCGGTGAAACGAATGAATAATCTCCGTAACCGCCTATCGCCAGCTGCGAACCCGTTGGATTGACCGTTCCGGTGAAACTGTTCGACGCCACCAATACTCCGTCCAAATACCCCAGTATCTCATTCCCCTGCCGGACCCCGGCCAGAAAATGGAAACCCCCGTCGAGCGGATCACTGCCGCCGGTGATGGTCGTAGTCGTGCTGCCGATCGTACCGACACTGAACTCAACGCCGGAGCTGTCCAGACCCAGAAAATATTGGTCCGTTCCGGCACTGGCTGCCGCGTTGACCTTGCCGACCCCCACGTTCACCCCGCCCTGGTTCAATTGGTCCGAAGCCATCCAACATTCGATGGTGAAGTCACCTGTCCCAAAATTAAACTGCGGTTCATCGGCGAAAAAGACCGGTCCATTTGTGCCCGCCATGGCTGTGGTCGCCGGCATCCACAGGCTTGATTTGCCAACCACGCCGAGTCCCCATTGATCCTGCTCGGTGGTTGGCGCGGTGACCGCGCCGTTGAAAACGAAATTCACGGGTGCCACCAGTCCGGCCACCACGTCCGTCGCGGTCGTTCCCCCGTCGTCCAGCGGTAGATAAAAAACCAGGCCGCTGGTCTCAATACCCGGCGTGGGTGAGTTGCCACCGGAGGCTGCGCCCGTCGAAAACGCTGCCAGGCCATCTGCCGTCAATGGCACCTGGGCACTGGCGATCCGTGCCAGCAGGATGAACAGGAAAGGAAAGACGCTCGTTTGAATTCTGCTCATTTTCATTGGCATTCCTTGTAGGCGGCAATCACATTCGTTCCAAACGCGGAAAAGTTGATCACCCCATTGGTCACAATGGTGGGATGCGGCGTGAGCCAGCGCACCAGATTGGTGTTAGCCGGGTAAGTCACTGGCGTGGTAGTGCGAAATAAAAACGAAAAGCTCCCGTTCGTGCCGGAAAAGCTGGTGAAATTCACGGCGCTGTTCGTCAGCGTGAAACACTGGAGTGTACCATTGAAGGCCAGCGATAAATTGGTCGTCGCTGATTGGGACCATGATATGTAATTAACCAGGCCGCCACCATTGCCGGCCAACACATTGGCATTGTTGGTGAAGAAGACCGGGTTGGCTTCATTCGTGGCTGCCGCTTGCGCGATGGTCGTGGCCTGTGCGCCTGACACCGTTCCGGCCGAACTGGCGAAGCTGGCGCTATTTGCCGAGGTGGCCGTGTTGGCACTGTTGGCCGTGGTGGCACTCGTGGCATTGCCTAAAAATGTCCCTGCATAGATGCTGGCGGAATTGGTCAGATACAGAATACGGTTGTCATTGGTCGGGATTAAAGTCGCCAGGATGTTCGTAGTAATAGAACCCCAGCCCGCTGCATAACCCGCCGCCGTCAGGTAACTCGCCAGCGCGAAAGCCGGCGCCCCGTTCGTGAATTCCTGCCACACTGACGACGGCATCGCATAACCGATCGTGGCAATGATTTGCGTGTTGACGCCCGCCTCCCAGTTTCCCGTGCCGTTCGTAATGATCTCCAACGTCGAATCGTTCGCACCCAGATTCACGTTCGTCGCCGAACCGCCGCCACCGGTGACGGTATAGTCTCCGTGCCCATCATTCGTCACACCGGCACCGCTGAGCGTATTGATCCCGTTATAGATCACCATGTCCGTCGTGAGGTTCGCTGCGTTCATTGTCGACGCGCTGTTCGTTACCGTGATGACCCAGCTCCGGGGAATTCCCGCGAATGAAATGAAGTACCGTGACGGAATCAGCATCATCGTCGCCATCCCGTTCGTGGTGTTCAGGGTGACGCCGTACTGTGGCCACCAATAATAGATGCCGTGATAAA
This sequence comes from Verrucomicrobiota bacterium, assembly GCA_050008355.1. Taxonomy (GTDB): domain Bacteria; phylum Verrucomicrobiota; class Verrucomicrobiia; order Limisphaerales; family UBA11358; genus UBA11358. Next base: position 37,374 of record JBEKMT010000011.1, on the reverse strand, counting down.
TCACCGGGTTATCCTGTGCCCGGATAGTGATGGTTGTGTCGTTTGTCGTGCCGGTGAATTGGGCCACATAGAAATCCACTACCGATTGCGCCGGAGCGGTGGCCGCAATGAACCACACCAAAAAACCAATTAAGAAGGAATTAACAGAATTTTCATCCTGGAGATTCTGCTTCTGTGTCTTTGGGTTTAGTTTGGTTAAATTTGTTGATTGTTTCTTCATAGTCAGGGAGCAATGGTTGTAAAAGTGTTGCCGGTGAATTTCAGGGTGTAATGGATGGCCACACCGGTCTGGCCATCAGTGGTTCCTGGCGTCAAATCGCCCAGCGAACAAGCAGGCATGTAGGTGGCATCAGCGGAGTCCACATCCAAAATCTGCAAGTCCGTCGGGCCAATATTTAACGTGGTAATGAGTATGGCGATGGCCTGGCGTGCCCGGATGTCGGTATCAAAAAACTGCCGGATCGGAATGGCAATGTTCACCAGCGCGTTGCCGCGATTGGCCACAAACCGGGTCGAACTGCCGGCGAGCGGCTCGATTTGTTCCAGCGTTTTCAAGGTCGGCGGCCGGTAATCAATCAGGTCGCCGTTGGCTGAATCAGCGATGGTGCTATATGCACCCGCGCCCGTCTGGGCGGGTCGAATGTTAATCTGCATAGTGATAAGTGATATGTGACAAGTGATGAGCTTTACGGAGCATACGTCACTCATCGCCCGCCACCCGTTTGTGCTTAGGCACTGAACACGAGCAGAGGTTGGGGAACACCTGCCATGAAGGTCATTCCGGACACGAACCCGACTTCGTCCGTGCCCAACTTCGTGCCGCCGAAATCGAAGCCGGCACTCACCACATCGGCGTTTGTCAGCGTCACGGATTTGCTGTTCGGCCCCGTCAGCACGAGATCCGCGGCGTTGCCAGTCGGGATGAATTCGCCCAGTGTCCGGCCGCTGCCAATGCCGGTGGCGGCGGTGATTTGTGTATGGGTCGGGCCATAGAGGCGGCCTTTGCACATGAACCAGACCTCATCCAGCTTGTACGCCCGGACCAGTTTCTGTACTGGCAGGGGTGAATATTTCACCGCCGTATGGATGGTGAAGCCGTCTTCGGCTTCTAGCGCGCTGCCGCCATCACCGCCAAAGCCCGCCGTGGTTCCCCAGGCGCCGTACCAGGCTCCGCGATCGAAATCGCTCGTGATGAATGCGCCGCCCGGGTCTGAACCTCCGGACTCGGTCACCGAATGGAAGGCCCCGGCAGCACCGAGCGTTTTGCCGGTCGCGAGGATGTTTGCGAACTGCATGGGACCAAACAGCGGCTTGTTCGCCCCGAGGTGAATGTCCGGATGTTTGATGATGGCGCAACGCGGGAAGGTATAGAGCCGTCCGTCCGGCGTGTAGATGACACCCGGCGCGTCCGCTGCCCCGGCGGGATTATGCGGTTGCGTGCCGATCTTCAGTGCGCCCGTTTGCGTGCCACAACTCACGCCCAGGAAAGCCGGGAACAGCGTTTTCAACAATCCCCAGTTTTCAAATGGTGTCAGGTCAATCGTCTCGACAACATTCCCTTGCAAGTAACCGATTCGGCCGAACATGGAGACCGCCGCTGGATCGGTGTCTTGCACCGTCCTGGCCAGGATCTCCCCATTGGTGTCGTTTGCCTGGAACGCGACCGAGTTGAAGTAAAGCTTGCCGGGGCCGGCGTAGATCGTAGCAGCCATGGAATTTATTCAGGGTTTGATATTCTCGGTTTAAGGTTGAGCGACGGTGGCCGTCGCCGATGCCTGTGTTTTGTTCGCGGTGTCGACTGGCGCATTGGGAGCAGCCAACGCCTGTTTGGCGGCCGGTGAAGGCGTGGCTTTCAGTGCCGTGTAATTGCGGACATGATTCGCGTAGTAAGATTCCCATTGGGAAAAATCCACTCGATCATGGCCGGCGGCGGTGAAAGCCTCGAGCTTGATGCTCTCCACGCTTAACGCGTCTTTGCCGAGAGCCGTGACTGCCGCCACAGCGGCGGTTTGATTCAAATCGAACAGGGTGGTTGTATTTTTCGTGTTCATATATTTTTGATTCGGTTGCTATGTGGATCCAGCGTCAGGCTGGGGATTAAGGAACAGGGATGCTTACGATTTGTCCGGGGTTGTAACCCTTCAGGTAGGCCGTCGCGCGAATGGTTTGGCCGCTTGCCACAGCGAACGGCGCCGTATACAGCGTTGAGTTCGGGTTTACCGGATTGCCATTCACATTGGCTGGTGTCACGTTGAAAGGCAGGATCGCGATGTTCGGGTTGCTGGGAAAACTGCCGTCCAGCGTGTAATAGATTTGGGCTCCGGCGGTTGCGGTCGACAAGTCGGCGCTCCCGTTATTGATAGAAACCGCGACAATACTCGTCCGCGGCGTCTGCGCGGTTTGCTTCGGCGTCATGTTAATCTTGGTGCGCCGGGCATTGACACCGGGATAGTCGCGGGCGGGTTCGCTGAATTGCCCGGTTACACGCATCGTCCCGATGCCGCCGATCACCTGCAGGTGCAGGAGATCCACCAGATATTGCTCGATTTGCTCCGCAAACAATCCGCCGCCCTGGAGCGGCGCCTCGTTCACGCCCGTCGTGTCCGGGGCCGGCGGCGTAAAGGCCGCATCGCCGTTTTGAAAGCTCACAAAAGACAGGATCACCGTCTGTGGCGGCCCGCTCACGTTGTTGGAATCGCAAATGATCTGGGGAGCTTCGATGAGAAGTCCGTTTCCGAAATATCCGGTGCCGTTCAGCGGCCGGACCGTCTGCCAGATCGCCTCCACTTCCGCCATTTTCTCCAGGATGAACTTGCGCTCCTCCACAATATTGACGCGCTGCAGTTGCGGCGCCGACATCAACAGGCCGTACAAATCCCGCTGCACCTGGATGAGATCAATCATAATTGGAAAAATTGTTGCGGCGGTGGTGTTCTCAGGCGCCCTCTTCCTCGCGCCACGTAAATCGACGTAGTTTTTTCTCGCCGGTGCGCGATATCGTCACGAGGGACACGCCCGTTGGCACTGGCACCGCCGGTGGCGCGATTTTGGTGTTCCCGGCCGCCAACTGATCACGGAATTTCACGGCCTCATCGTTCAATTTCGCGCGCTCTGGCGTCTGCGCGACTTTCATCTGCGGAAACTCCGTGAGCCAGAGCCATCGCGTGCGATTGATCACGTGCGGCCGGCAGACATCAGGGATCGTGCCATCCTCGGTGAATTGGTTGCCGCCTTGTTGAATGGCTTCTACAAACTCCCCCACGACTGTTTGCAATATCTCAGCGCAAATGGCAGTCGAACCGCTGATATTGTTCAGCACGGCAATCTCGGCCGGTTGTAACCGGATGTTGGCAGTGGTGATTGAGTTCCAGCTCATATGGATAGAATTAACAAATCCAACTGTATTGGCGGCGGCTGTATTCCCGTCAGCCGCCGCCTTTGTAGTTCTAGGGTTTGGTGGCTTTTGAGCTCTCGATTATCTGAACTTCCGCCCATTCGTTTTCCACGAGATACCTGGCGAGTGGTGCAGACTTTATTTCTGCGATGGCGCCGCGGGAAATGTCCCGGACCCCTTCGCCGTGCTTGATTTTTCCGAACGCTTCGGAGAGATGAACACCCGTTTTGAATTTCAGTAATGCCATGATGTTTGGTGGTTGATGTGTTGCCATGATGATGGCCGTAACGCCGTCACTGGTTGGGCCGGTTGCACCAGAGGCCGCCGTTCACATTGGTCACACCGGTGATGTAGTTGGTTTGCGCGACGTTCAGCAGGATGTTATCGCCCGTGCCGTTGGAGACCGTGACGAAAAAGCCCTGAAACCCTTGCAGGGTGTACCGGCTCCAGTTCGTGCCACCAATCACCAGGTTCGTGCCGTTCGCCGGGATGGACTGTATGGCAAAGGGCGTCGTCCAGGCGTTGGTGCCGTCCACGGTGGGATAATAAAACACCGTCACCGGTGCGGTAACGAGGTTCGATCCGGAGAAGACGAGCGCAGTGGACAGACCCGTTTGCCGCAGCGGAATGTAATTCGTCGTCCACAACGAGACGACGCCGTTGGATTGCAAAGCCGGCAGGTTGGTCAACTCAAGCAGCGTTGACGGGTAGCCTTGCTGGTCGGCTTTGGCTGCGGGCGCCAGGAATAACGCCACAGCCGCCATTAAGGCACACACGGAGGCCGTGATGCTCGAGACAAGTGTTTCAATCATAGTCATGATTTTCATTCGTTGGTGTTTTTAACAGTAAGGTGCAGCGTTGATCCCGATCATCGGGCGCTGCTTATTGGATCGCCGCGACGGCGGCGGTGTTGGTGACGGCGGGCAGGGTGGTCCAATCCATCTTCAAGACTTGATCGCGTTGGTCTTCCGTGGTGTAACTGCCGCTGCGGAAAAATCCGCCCATGCGGGCAAACGTTTTCATGAATGAAGGGTCCATGCGGTTCGGCGCGGAGCTGCTCGCGAACACAATCACGATGTTGTCCAGGAGGAACTGGATGTTCGCCGCTTCACCCGGCGAACTCTGGTCGATCACCATCATGCTGCATTCCACCTCCGGACTGGTGATCAGGAGATCGCCCACGTCCGTGATTGTGGGCGATACGATGCCGACATTCTCACTGCCACCGCCGCGATTGCTCACAACGAAGCGCGAACGAACATTCGGATTGTCACGGAATTGTTTGAACTTGGTCGTGCCAAACAGAACCTTCACCGGCGCGCCGTTTTTCGCCGCCTTTACCACGTTCAAAATCTGGCTGTCGATGATCGCCACCGGATCCACGGTCGGATCCGTGAAATCCACCGTCTGCGATAGCGGCGACGCCATCGCCGCCGACTGCGCCAGCGTCACAATTTCATTTTCCAGCGCCAGTGCCGACGCATCCGCCAGGACACTTTGCGCCTCCATCAGTGAATACTGCAATCCCTCGTCCGAGAGCTGGTCGGCGTTGGGGATCGGAAAATCCAGCGCATTGGGTTCCAGGGTCAGCGAAGCATCCGCGGCACTGAACCCGATCGCCGTGGCCCGGCTGCCCGGCTGCCGTTTTGTTTGTGGGACGCGATAACGGTTCTGTTCCGTGTACACTTTGTAACGGAAGGTGAGGTCAGGCACTTCGCAGATCGGTGCGATAAAGCTCCCGACCGGGCGGATGGCCTTTTGGCTCGCCGTGACGGCGAAGTTCTGTAGCAGCGGCGACGTGGCCAGCTGCGCAATTCTTGATTCAGTCATAATATTTTATTGGTTATTTTTTTTGTTTTTGGTTGTCGATAATTGGGTCCAGCTTCACACAGATTTACAGCGTTACCGCGCGTGAGGCGACGCGGCGGACTTTGATGTATTGCGGTACCGCCGGGGTGCCCCCGTTTCCAGCTTCCTCTGCGATCCAGTCATAAAAAATTGCGCCCGCGCCCGCTTGTGGTTTGTAGAGCTGGCCCCACGCGTTTGGATTCAATGACAGCGCGTCGCCCGGATTGCAGGTTCCAGAAAACGCAATCCGGCAGTTTTCACCCACGTCCGGCGATTCCGCCGCCACGTTGTTGCCTGCCACGTCGCCGGAGGCACCGACGAAGTAGGCAAAATCGCTGGCCGCGGTGGGCAGGGCGAAGTTCGGCTGGCCATTGTTGTTGATGATTTTCCAGAGATAACTTTCCGGCCCCGTCAAGTTGACGCTGGCTGCCAGCGTGATGTCGCCGGTCTTCGTGTCGCTTTGCAGTGGATTTAAAATAACATTCATGTTCTCTATATTTGGTCCCGCTCAGCGGGTTCGGTTAATGGTTGATTCTTAATAATTGAGTCCAGCGTTGTTTCCGATCATCGGGCGCTGGTCAGGCGACTTGCTCCATTTCCCGTTGCGCCATGATGACGGCCGTCGCGTCGGTGACGTTGGGTGTGGCTTTTTTGATTTCCTGCGCCCGGTTCATGATCTTCGTGACGCCAGCCTGGTCAGCCTTTGCGCCGGGGAGTTCGTCAGCTTTGCCGGCCTGCGGCGGCTTCGTGTGGCGATTGAACAGCTTCGTTTGTTTGGCTTCAGGTTTGTTGCCGGTGGCGGTCTGACCACTGAAACCGCAATCATCCATGAATGCCAGGCGTTCAGCGCGCGTCGCGTAGTTCGCCAACACCGGGCGCAGGCGGTTGACAAGTTTTTCATCAGTGATGGCGCGCTCCGCCAGCAGCCCGGCGACCGCTTCCGCGTCAATCTGCTGGATCCGGTGCTTGAGCGTCTTGTTTTCCGCGTCCAACGGCTCAAGCGTGGAGTTGCGGTTTTGAATTCTGGTGATCTCCGCGAGGATGGCTGGTTCGCCTGCCTCGGCCGCGAGGCCCAGTTTGATGGCTATGTCTTTCATTTGTTGCCTTGGGTTATGTTTTGGTTGTGTTGTTGGTTGGTTTGGCGCCGACGCGACTGCGTCTGCGAAATCATCGGTCTCGATCCCGGAGTTGCGGTTCGTGATCGGCCTTTGCCCGCGATTGTTCGGCTGGTTCGTCAGCGTCAGGCCTTCCAGGCGCAACGGACGCAACCGCCGGGCCTCCGGCGCAGGGCTTCCCGCGCGCCCTTCATCTTCATTTAAATATTTTGTCTCCTTCGGATCGTATTCGCTGGAGAAGAAACGATAATCGCCGCCGTCCACCGCTTCCTTGCCGGTACTTGTCCAGCGGACCCGGCCGTAAATACCGTCCACGCGAGTTTGCAGTTGCTGGAGCCAGCCGTACGCGCGCGTTTCTTTGTCGCGGTCATGTTTGAAATGCTCGTGGTCAATCAGCATTTCCGTGCCGTGCGAAAGATTGCCGGCGGTCGCGTCGGCATTGAACCGGCTCACAATGCTCTGGATCGCTTCTTCGTCGATGACTTGAATGACGCCCGCGCCGGGGTTGGCGTGTTCGCCCTTTGGCTCAATGTGATACCAGCCATCGGCTGGATGTTTGAATTCACGATTCAAAACGGGTGTGCTCATGTAATAATTCCCCGGTTACTTTTGTTTGCTGTGACCGCGCATGGCACGGGCTTCCAGCCGCGCGGATGAGGATGGAGATGGTGGTTGGAGGTCTGTGGCAGCCGATGTCACGCTGCTGGGTCCGGGCCCCGACGGGTCGTCGGCAAATTCATAGCCGGTCTGTTCCGCGAGCCATGCCGTCTGCACATTCTTTCCAGCGTTCTTCAGCGTGGCCACATTGTTGCACAAGCTGCCAATGTCCTCCTCTTCCTCCGCGCCAAAATCGAAATACACCAGGGGCGGTTCGCCCGGATGTTCCCGCGTCAAAATCTCGCCGTCGAATTGCCGGATGAAACATTCCGCGCAGGATTTCGCGCGACCATTCGCGATTTCTCCGAAACTCTTGTCATGCACCCGGCTGTTCCCCCGCAAATTGCCTGATTTTTCCGTGAGTACCGCCAGCTTGCCGCCGGTGCCGGCCAGCACCAGCGCCTCGTCCAGATGCGCGATGCGTGGCGTGAATGGATCCACTCCGCGCGGCCCGGCGTTTGCCTGGTATTCGCTACCGTGGGGCAGGGCGCCGCTCGCCCCTTCGGCGATGTTCTTCGCCGTCCATTCATACTCGCCTTCTTTCCCCTGCGGCATCTCCTGCGGCATGATCACCACGCCGCCCGGGATGCCATAAACCTCAATGAACCCGTCCCAATCCTTTTCGCAAAGTCCCCGGCGCACCGTGTCAATCAAACCAATTTCATTTATCGGCCGCGCTACCTCCCGGATGATGAAATCGTCCAGTGGCAGGTTTTCCCCGCCCAGGCAAAAGCCCTTGCCCAGAAATTGCAGCGGCGCCGAGGTCGAGCGCGAATCCGGGTTCCAGAACCAGTTCCCCTCCAAACCATCCCGGCAAACACACCATTGATGCAGCGGTTCCAGATGATAGACTTCGCCATCCGCATTCCGGTGCTTCTGTAGATGGGAGTAGCCGCGAAAATCTGCCAGGTGCAGGTGCAATAACGCCTCCCGCAAATTGTCAATGGAATCATACGCGTCGGTGAGTGACTGCTTCTGCCGTTCTGCCATCGCCTTTGTCCCGCCTGGCGGCAAAATGGACTTCACGTTGATGCTCCAGTCGAAACTGGCGAATGGTGCCTCGCACCGGCTGATCAATCCGCTTAGGGTTGGATTACGTCGCTCAATGAAACGGTACGTCCATTGCAAATAGGCTGTGTCTCCGCGCTGCCCCAGCTCAAATAATTCTACCGCCCGCCGCATCGTCAGCCCGCGCAGCGGATTGTAATTTTCGCGCCACCGGTTCGCCGCCGTCACAATCTGTCCCGGCCTTCCCGCCGACTGGCCGCCGCGGGTCAATTTTTCCGCCGGCTTCGGTGGCGGAGTTATCAGTGGGTCGGTGATCACGCTCAAGGCGGATTTTTGGCTGTCGAGATCCGGCGTCATACTGGCGGCAGTCGGTGTCGAAAGCCCCGTAGCAGCCGGACGCCGTGTCCGTTGATTGCGTGAAAATTGATTCATGACTGCCTGATTTGTGGTTCAAGGTTCAACGGGCAATGCCTGCCACCGCTGATGAGGTCGCTTCGCCCAGCCTGAACGTATCCGGGACGACGGCAGTAGGGGGAGGGAGTCCAGGCGGGAGTGTAGGCGGGTGCGAGCTGACACGGACGAACTCAATGGGTGTTCGAAGACTGCCGTCATCCCGGATATTTTTCGTCGCGTGTCTCGCATTCCCCGCGACTTTACCTGCCTTTCAAATAATTAAAACGTGACCGTCCCGTTTTAGACGCTTTTTTTAAATATTTTTTTTGTCCTCAATCCCCCGGAGGAAATCAGTCCCTTTTTAAGGCGAGTATCCGCAAGTTTCCTCAACTCATAACCTGAAACCGGAAACGGGAAACCAGCCACCGGTAATCTGACTGCCAAGTCACCTTCCCATTTGACAACCCGCATTACCTCTGGCTCATTCCGTCCCTCGATGAAAAGATTGATTGTGGATATGGACGGGGTTCTGGCCGATGTCAGCGCCCAATTTATCGCCTATGACGAACGCGATACCAGCCGGCGAAAAACCGTGGCCGAGATCACCGGCTTACCGGAATTGGAAATGGTTCCGCGCGCGAATGAATATTTGCGGATGGCTGGATTTTTTCGCAATGCGCCGCTCATCACCGGGAGCCGGGAAGTGTTGGAACAATTAAATCGCCGCTACGAACTCTTCGTCGTCTCCGCCGCCATCGAATATCCCAAAAGCCTCGGCGAAAAGGTGGAGTGGCTGGGGGAACATTTTCCCTTTATTGGCTGGCAGCGCATCGTCCTCTGCGGTTCCAAGCACATCGTGCGCGGCGACATCATGATCGATGATCATTTCAAAAATCTCGACTTTTTTGAGGGACGCACTGTGCTCTTCACCCAGCCCCACAATCACGGACAGGATAATCGCAGGCATGAGCGCGTGAATTCCTGGTCTGAGGTCGCCGCGCTGCTTTTGTAAACTGTGGCGGCGGTCCATGGCCGCCAAAAAAACTAAGGGTCTCCGGGTTACCAACAAACTCCGGAGACCCTGCACCGAAAATCTGTATCTTTAAGATTTAAATCGCGCCTTTTTCATTCGGCTGCCACCTTCAAACGGGAATCTTCAGTTAATACTATGGCTTCCGGTTCGTTCGTTTCTTCAACGAAGATTTTATTTTCGTCGGGCACGTTGGCGAGGCAAATCTCGATCACCGGTGGCGGCATCGAAAACCAATCCTCCTGCAACTTCGCGCACGCATCCATGTATTCTTCCTGGGAAAATTGCGGATGTTCGCTGCCTCGTTCTTCCGGCGCCGGGAAAGTATTGTTTTCGTGGACCAGGTTGAAAAATGTCTCATGGTCTGCGAGCAGGGCCCGGACATCAATGTCATGGGCTCCGGCAAAGATCAGCGCAGCCGGTTCGACGTCATCGTATATGTCCTGCCAGTATGGTTGCGGATTACGCAGCGCCCGGGCCACGGTCGCAACGCTCAGTTTGGTGTCGTTGTTCTCCATCCAGCGGCAGATCGCGCGGCAACTCATCCGTTTTGAGGCCTCGTAAATAAAGGGAAAAAGTTGATTGATCAGCCCGCGTTGTGCCGAGAACTCCTCGTTCAGCTTGGAATCCCGCACGAGCTTCGCACCCAACTCTTTAATTGGATTCATAAGGTTATGTCTATTTTATATACACAGTTCGTTACTTTCGGCTGTGTTCTTGACACAAATGACACAAATGACACAAAGTTTACAGCCAAGGCATCATACCGCATAAAGAGTGCCATGCTAAGCGAGGAATACCGCCACGGAATCAGGCAGATAGGGTTGAAGCTCGAGATTTGAAAGGGCAGACATAAGCGAGTTGCCAGGCTGTCTTCACTTGCACAACTCCTGCGCGGTAGCCTGCTGGCCGCTTTCGCCGTTAGCGTGGCCGTTGGGATTTGCTGCGGCAAGCCGCACGAGTAGCTCGTGGAGTTCTTGGATCCGCGGCGGTTTGCCGGTCAGGGCATCTACTTCCGACGCGGTCTCCCCGTCCTCTTTCATCATGGCTCCCCAGCCGGTCATCATTACGATGGGGGTACTCGGTGACTCAGCCTTGATGGTTCGGGCAACCTGATGTCCGTCCATTTTGGGCATGCCGAGGTCCGTGATGATGACATCAAACGGCTGCCGTTGCTTTTTCGCGGTGCGAAACATTTCAATGCCTTGTTCGCCGCCGGAGGCCGTGGCAACCCGGTGATCATAGTGGACCAGGCAATCCTTCAGGACTACTCGAATGGCTTCGTCATCATCAATACAGAGAACGTGCAACGATTGGTTGGGTTTGATCGCCGGCGCCGCTTCGCGCACCGTGGTCGCCGCCTTTTCCCGGATGGGAAATATGAGCCGGACGCAAGTGCCGCGGCTGGGCGCGCTGTCGATTTCAATATTGCCGTCCTGGCGTTGCATCATGCCGTAGACCATCGCCAATCCGAGGCCGGTTCCGCCACGGAGTGACTTGGTGGAAAAGAACGGTTCCAGGCAACGTTGCCGGATTTTTTCATCCATGCCCGAGCCGTTGTCCTTGACTTCCAACTGTAATTTTCGCACGAAGGCGCCTTTGTTCTCGGCACAGGGCACGTTGACGCAGCTTGTGACAAAAGTAATGGTGCCGCCATGTGCGAGGGCGTCCACAGCGTTGAAGACGAGGTTGATCAGCGCCTCCCGCAATTCGGTGGGGTCGCCCAGCAACATCGGCAAATGTGGTTCCAACTCATGTTGAACTTGAATCGAAATACCATCACGCTGGGGAATATCACGCCAGCGCGGGCGGGTGAGTTCGATTACTTCGTGGACGGTTTGGTTGATATCCACCTGGGACAATGGCTCAGAGTCGGAGCGTTGCCTGTAAAATTCCCTCATCCGCGAAACGATGTGGGCAATATCCTCCCCGGAACGTTTGATGATTTCCAAGTATTTCTTCGACGCGGGCGGCAAGTCGGGCAGGGTGGTCAGCAGTAATTCGGAATAAGCGACCACCGGGGACAAGGCATTGTTAACGTCGTGGGCCACGCCGCTCGCCATTTGCCCAAGGGCGCGGAGCCGTTCCTGTTGAACCACCACCTGCTGCGTCCGGCGCAATTCCTCGTAGGCCTTCTGCAGTCCGTCCGAGATGCGCACGCGATCGTAAAGATTGCGGCATTGCTCCTCCGTGGTGATGATTTTGACCTGCAAGGCTTCCTTTTCGGAGCGTACCGTCGAGATTTCGGCAATGGTTTGCTCGTTTTTATACCGGATTTCTTCAAGCACCAGCACGATCATGCTGACCGCAATGAACAGCTGGAGCACCGCCGCCACAAAAAATCCGGCGCTGGAGAGGTGTTCGTCCTCCTTGGACAAGGGATAACTGCCCAGATAAATCCCCCACAGGAAAAATCCGGTCGCCAGCATGCCCGCCCCCACGAAGGGCATTTTTTCCCGGAGCCGGAAAAAGCATACGCCGGCGAACACGCTGCTCAATCCAAGCAGGATGAAGACAGGGAGTTGCATATCCAGTATCCTCACCTTGGGGCTCAACTCCGCCGAAATAATGTGCGGGCTGGCGAAAGTCCAGATCAACAGGAACAGCATGAACAGGCCGAACAACACCTGCCGGACCGGAATTTTCAGGAACAGCAGGCTCCCCCACAACAGAAAAACCGCCGAAACCGAGACACAGCATTGCTCGACTTTGAAAACAACGCTTTCGGGAGTGGTGACCTCGAATTTCAGGCCCAGTGTCAGCCACAAGGCATAAAACAACCAGGCTGCCGTCCAAACCGTGAAATAATCCCTCTTGGTGTAGCGGTTCAGATAATAAAAGAGCCCCACCAGCATCCATACGCTCATCAAGGAAACCATGAGCGCCGCCCGGAGGTATTGCCCCGAGAAATCCTCAATGTCAACGCCCATTAATTTCATATTCAATTATTAAAATTTGCTTTCTGCTTCCACCAGAGGTTGACTTGGCTGATTGCCATTGTGATTGCCATGCCAGTTGCCATGATCGTCGTTGTGGCCGCTGCCGTTTCTATTGCCGTTGCTGTCACTCCCGTTTCCGCTGCGCGCGGACCCGAAGTCCACGGCGTTTTCTGCTGGCAATGCTGCCGGCTCTAAATCAATCGGCAGCGACAGCGTGACGCACACATCATTGGTGCCAACGCCCTCGATCCTTGTCTGCGCTCCCATCGCCTTCGCCAGTTGCCAACCGGCCGCCAGACCAAATTCGGCTTCGGTGAAGTCTCCCGATTGGAGCGTGGCTGCCGCCATCGTCACCGCGGTAAGGTGGGCCAGTAAATCCTGCGCTTTATTTTCTGAGTTCAGTGTCACCCGCACCGTCAACTCCGCGCTCACACTGCTCCTGGGTTCGAGCGCCACGCGCAAATCGAGCGCATTGACGCGTGTCGTCAGATTGAGGGGCGAGGCAGCCAGCAAAGTGATCAATTGATGGATGTGTTCGGCATAGCCAAATGATTTGCCGGTGGTAACCCCGACGGCCGAGACCTGCGCCGCCACGCCGGCCGCTGTAGCCGCTGCCCGCACGGCGCGAAATGCACTCTCGGTGACTTCCGCAAAGCAGAAATGACTGTCCCGGAGACCGGGCAATTCGACGCGGAAGGCCTCCACTTTCGTCGCCGCCACCCGGCTGGATTTCAAGCCGTCCATCGAGTTTTGCAGTTCGTCCAGCACGGCGCGCTGGGCGAGTGAAAGCGGGGTCTGTGCCAGTGAGGCCAGCAGTTGCTGCAACGTAACCAGGTTTTGCTGCTCCTTCTGCGAACGCTCCCGGTGAAGCCTGACGCTCATGCGTGAGGCGTCCAGAATGGAATAGTGCAGTCCCGCCAGTTTCCGCTGCACATTCTCCGCGGTGTCTTCGGAACGGGCAGCCTTTGTCTGCCACTCCTCAATCGTCTTGGTCGCGGCTTCACCCTGATGGGTCAAAGCCTGTACCTTCGCGCACAAAGCCGACTGCATTACCTGCAACTCCTCCAGCTTCTGCCGGGCGTGCCTGATTTCATTCTCCCGGTTCGTCAATGCGGCGCCGGTTTTTTCAATCTGATCCTGCTGGGTCTGAATACGATTTTGAAATTCGGATTCGCGGACCGTCCAGACCTGCTCGGCTGCAGCATGCCGTGCCTTCCATTCCGCCAGGCCCGCCTGGGCGATTTCCAATTCTTTCGTCCGTTCGGCCAGCCGGCTCAGCTCGAGGCTGTGCGCCCGGATTTGCGCCTCCAACTCGGCTTGCAGATCCTTCTGGGCCAGCGATCGTTTGGCCAGTTCCTGTTCCAATTCACTGCGCCGTGCCGACAGCTCCATCGCTTGTTGCTCGAAGGTCGTGCGGCGGCCAGTCTCCGCGGTCAGCGATGCCGTCAACGTCCGCGCCTGTTCGGTGACCTCCTGAACCTTGACGCACAGGGCCGACTGCATCGTGCGCATCTCTTCGATCTGCTGCCGGGAACGCTTGATTTCTTCTTCCTGGGCCGCCAGTGTGTCATTCGATTTTGAAATTTCTTCCTGCTGTTTGCGAATCGAGATCTGAAATTCGGATTCGCGCCCAAGCCAGACTTGTTCCGCAGCGCACTTCTTGGCCAAATGACTGGACACCTCGTCCAACTGAGACTGTACGACCTGGAGCTGCGCCTCCACGCGACGGCGTTGTGCCTGCTCCGCTTGAAATTGCACGTTTAGTTGTTCATGCTCGACGCGTCGTTGTTGCAGTTCGTTTTCCAACGCATGGATGGTGGTCTCCCGTGTGAAGGTCAGCTCGCGGGCGGCTTTCAGTTGTTCGCTCAGCTCCGCCCGGGCCATTTCCGATTCGAGAATTTCACTGACCAATTTCTTCTGGCGCAATTCCCCGGCTTTTGTCCGGTTCCGAAAATCTTCCAACTCGGCGGAAACCACTTCCACCTTTTGTTTCTTCTCGGCCAGTTCCGTCCGCAGCTGCTCTTGAACCTGCGAACGCCGCACCAGTTCCTGTTCCAATTCCGTGCGGCGGGCGGTCAATTCCGCAGCTTGCTGCTCGGCAGTCGTCCGGCGGCTGGTCTCGACACTCAGCGATTCGGTCAACAATTGCACCTGCTCCGTCACGCTCTGGTGCCGGGTTTTCAAATCCGCCAGTGTCGACTGAACCTCTGCCAATTCTTTGGTGCGCGCGGCCAGATTGCCAAGTTCCACCTTCTGGATCTGAATCTGCGTATCAAGTTGCTGCTGCTTCTCCGAAAGTTCGCTGCGCAATTGCTCCAGGGCCTGCGAGCGCCGGGTGAGTTCCTGTTCCAATTCGTTGCGACGCGCGGTCAGTTCTGCCGCTTTTTGTTCCGCGGCTGACCGGCGGCTGAATTCGGCGGCGAGTGAGTCCGTAAGGGACTTGACTTGCGCCTTCACATTGGTGTGCTGGCCTTCTAATTCTGTCAGGGCAATTTGGGAAGCTTCCCATTCCTTCGTGCGGATCGCGAGGTTGTTTCGATCGATCTGATGGGCCTGCGCTTGTGCTTCCAACTGCTTCTGCTGCCCGGCTAATTGGGTTTGCAATTGCTCCAGGGCTTGCGAGCGCCGCGTGAGTTCCTGTTCCAGTTCGCTGCGGCGCGCGGCCAGTTCCGTCGCTTTTTGTTCCGCGGTCGTCCGGCGACTGGATTCGGCGGCCAGCGAGTCCGTGAGGGACTTGACTTGCGCCTTCACACTGGTGTGCTGGCTGGTTAAGTCTGTCAGGGCAGCCTGGGATGCCTCCCATTCCTTGGTGCGGATCGCGAGGTTGTTGCGTTCGATCTCGTGGGCCTGCACTTGCGCTTCCAACTGCTTTCGCTGCTCGGCTATCTCTGTCTGCAATTGTTCCTGGGCTTGCGAGCGCCGCGTGAGTTCCTGCTCCAGTTCGCTGCGGCGCGCACTCAGTTCCGTTGCCTGTTGTTCGGCGGAGGTCCGGCGGCTGGATTCGGCAGCGAGTGATTCCGTGAGGGACTGGACCTGTGCCGTGACGCTCGCGAGATCACTCTTTAATCCGGTCAGGGCAGCTTGGGAAGCTTCCAATTCCTTCGTGCGTGTCGCGAGCGTGTTGGAATCTGCTTCGTGCGCCTGCACGCGCGCTTCCAGCACTTGCTTTTGACGGTTCAGTTGTTCATGCAACTGCTCTTGGGTCTGCGCGCGTTGGGCCAGTTCTTGTTCCAATTCTGTGCGCTGCGCCGCCAGTTCGGCCGCTTTTTGTTCGGCCGTTTCCCGGCGGCCGGATTCGGCGGCGAGCGATCCGGTCAAAGATTGTATCTGCGCCGTCACGTTTGCGTGCTGGCTCTTCAATGCGCCCAAAATGGCCTCCGAGGCTTCCAGTTCCCTGGTGCGCGCAGCGAGATTATCGCGATCAACCCGGTTCGACTGGAATTGCGCATCCAGTTGCTGCTGTTGTTCGGCGATCTGCGCGTTCAATTTTTCGTGGGTCTGCGCACGCTGCGCCAGTTCCTGTTCCAGCTGGCTGCGGCGTGCAGTCAGCTCCGTCGCTTTTTGTTCGGCAGCGTTCCGGCGGTCGGATTCGGCGGCGAGTGATTCGTTCAAGGCTTGGACTTGTGCCGTTACATTTGCGTGCTGGGTCTTTAATTCTGCCAGGGCTGCTTGCGCCGCATCCAATTCCTTCAGCCGGGTGGAAAGATTGGCGACTTCCCCTTGATGCGACTGTACCTGTAAATCCAGCCGCTGCTGTTGCTCGGCGATTTGCGCGTGTAATTTCTCGTGAGTTCGTGAACCTTGGACCAGTTCCTGTTCCAGCTCGATACGGCGCGCAGTCAGCTCCGTCGCTTTTTGTTCGGCAGCGTTCCGGCGACCGGATTCGGCGCTGAGCGATTCGTTCAAAGTCTGCGCCTGCGCCGTCACGTTGGCATATTGGGTCTTCAGTTCGGCCAGGGCCGTTTGCGCCGTCTCCAAATCTTGCAGCTTGGCCGAAAGATTGGCGACCTCACCCTGATGCGACTGCGCTTGAAAATCCATTCGCTGCCGCTGCTCGGCCAGTTGTGCCCGCATCTCGTCGTGGGTCTGCGAACGCCGGGCCAGTTCCTGTTCCAGTTCGCTGCGGCGCGCGGCGAGCTCCGTCGCTTTCTGCTCGGCAGCGGCTCGGCGGTCGGATTCGGCGGCGAGTGATTCGTTCAAGGCTTGGACTTGTGCCGTTACATTTGCGTGCTGGGTCCTCAATTCCGCCAGGGCGCTCTGGGCAATTTCCAATTCGTGCAGCCGGGTGGAAAGATTGGCGACTTCGCCGTGGTGCGTCTGTACCTGGGCATCCAGCCGCTGCTGTTGCTCGGCCAGTTGTGAGCGCAATTGCTCCTGGGTCTGCGAGCGCTGGGCCAATTCCTGTTCCAGTTCGATGCGGCGCGCGGTCAGCTCCGTCGCCCTTTCTTCGGCGGTCGTCCGGCGATTGGATTCGGCGGTGAGGGATTCGTTCAAGGATTGCACCTGTGCCGTCACGTTCGCATGTTGGGTCTTTAATTCTGCAAGGGCGGACTGGGCAATCTCTAATTCATGCAGCCGGGAAGAAAGATTGACGACTTCGCCGTGGTGCGTTTGTGCCTGGGCATCCAGCCGCTGCTGTTGCTCGGCCAGTTGTGAGCGCAATTGCTCCTGGGTCTGCGAGCGCTGGGCCAATTCCTGTTCCAGTTCGATGCGGCGCGCGGTCAGCTCTGTCGCCTTTTGTTCGGCGGCCGTCCGGCGGTCGGATTCAGTGGCCAGCGATTCGTTCAATGCCTGAACTTGCGCCGTTACATTCGCATGCTGGGTCTTTAATTCCCCCAGGGCGGATTGCGCTGCTTCCAATTCTTGCAGCCGGGTGGAAAGATTGGCGACGTCGCCGTGGTGCGTCTGAACCTCGGCATCCAGCCGCTGTTGGTGCTCGGCCAATTGTGAGCGCAATTGCTCCTGGGTCTGCGAGCGTTGGGCCAGTTCCTGTTCCAGCTCCACCCGTCGCGTGGTGAGCTCCGCCGCCTGTTGCTCTGCCGCAGTCCGGCGGCCCGATTCCGCCATCAAAGTTTCGTTCAACGATTGCACCTGAGCGGTGACGTTCGCGTGCTGGCTCTTCAGGTCCGCCATCGCTGCCTGGGCCGCTTCCAATTCCTGCAGCCGGGTGGAGAGATTCGCCACTTCGCTTTGATGCGTCTGTCCCTGTGCCTCGAGCCGCTGTTGGTGCCCCGCCAGTTCCGCGCGCAATTGTTCTTGTGTCTGGGTGCGCTGGGCAAGCTCCTGTTCCAATTGAACGCGCAGCGCGGCGAGTTCTGCCGCTTGTTGCTCTGCCGCAGTCCGGCGGCCCGACTCCACCGCCAGGGTTTCGTTCAATGTCTGCACCTGTGTGGTGACATTTGCGTGCTGGCTCTTGAGTTCCGCCAATGCCGCCTGTGCCTCTTTGAGTTGCTGCGTCTCGTCCGCAACGTGCGACTGTTCGGTGGCCTGTCCTTCCTGCTCCGCTTGAAATTCCTGTTGCGTCGCTTCCAGTTTCTGCATCAATTCAGCTTGCGACTTCTGGTTTGCGGCCAAAGCGGCCTCCAGTTCACCTCGTTGCGCACCGCTGCCGGCCGCTTCAATTTCCCGCAGTAAATTTTCCCTCGCCTCCTTGATGGACGCAAGGGCCGCTTCAAATTCGCTCCGTCGTTTCGCGAACTCGGCGACCTTCTGTTTCGCGATCTCAGAGCGCTCTGTCTCCACGGCCAGAACTTTTGTTAACTTCCTGACCTTCTCCTCCACAAAGTTGCGAACGGCCTCCAGGGCCCTCGTGCGCCCTTCGGCTTTCCAGGCCTGGCTCGCGTCCCCGGTCTGGGACTGCTTTTCAGATTCTGTCATTAACTGTTGCAACCATTGTTGCGCCTTTTGATTCTCGGCCTGCGAAGCCGCCAATTTACTCTGCAGTCTGGCGTTCTCTGCTGCCTGCTGCTCGGCTTCTTCGCGCCGCTTCGTCTCCTGCGCCAGCGCTTCTGTCAAGGCCTTGACCTTGTCATCCACGGCCGCTCTGGTGGCTTCCAATTCTTTGGCCCGACCTTCGAGTTTGATAGGTTCCGCCGGTGCCCCGGGCAGTGTGGCCGTGGCGATTGCTGGTTTGGCCACCGTCTCAGCTTTTTCGACCTGGGCGATCGTTGGTTTGACCGGCGCGCTCGCTTGTACCACCGCCGGGACTGGCTTCTGGAGCGAATCGGCGTTCTCGACTGTCGCGGGCTTGTTGGTCGTCGACGTTTCATTGGCAGGATCCTTCTCTTGCGTGCGCAACAGGAAGACCAATGCCTTGACGATGAGTTCCAGCGGGGAAATGGGTTTGGCGATAAAGCCGTTGCTTCCGCTCAACACACATTGGGCCCGCGACTGGAAGTCACCATGGAGCGTCACAAAAATGACGGGGATATCTTTGCATTGTGGAATCTTGCGAAGTTTTTCGCATACTTCAAAACCGCTCAGCACCGGCATGTTGATATCGAGAAAAATCAGGTCGAAAGCACGATTTTCCAGCATTGCCAGCGCAGCCACGCCGTCGGCCACGCACACCGTGTCAAAATTCGCCCGCTTCAGGGCAATATCATTAACCATGTTGCAGATGGCATCGTCGTCCACCAGCAGCACCCGGGTTCTCCGGCTGCTCGGGGTGGTCGCCAGACGACCGGTCTTGAACAAATACTCAAGGCAATCCACTGCTTGCACCATGGTTTGAACCACCGAAGGAGACATGTTTCGTTTGAGGTTGAAACCGTGCTCAAACAACATCGCTTCCAGGGCGTTGCTCAACTGGCTGACCTTGCTGCATTCGCCCATGGTCGCCCGCGCGCTTAAGAGACGCAGCAAGCGATAGATCATCTTCAGATGTTCTTCCGATTCCTGGCTGCCCACCGATTTAACGTATTTAAGACAGTTTTCCCGGATCTCTGAAAGATCGGCCGGCCAGCTCTTCAGCAGCTCTTCCTGAACCTCCGGCGCAGTGACGGATTCCGACCCATTGGGTTCAACCGATTTGGCCGCGGCCGCTCCCTGGCTGGCGCTGTCCGACTTTCCGCCCAGTAAATTGGAAAACCATGAATTTTGTGCGGCCGGCTTTTTGCCTTCCTCCGCCAGGGAACCCTCCAGGATTTCGCGGATGATTTTAACCAGTCGTTTGGGTGAACACTCAGACTTCAATATTCCCTTGGTCGCTTTGCCCTTCATGGCCTTTTGCGCCACATCCGGCAGGTAGGCATTGGAAAGAATCAGCACCGGCAGATTTTTATGCGTACGATCCTCACGAATGGTGTCCAGTACCTTCAATCCATGGATCTTGGGCAGCATCAAATCCAGCACGATCAGATCAACCGAAAGAGTGGGCAGCATTTCCACCGCGGCCAGGCCATCAAGGGCGGTTAATATGGTGAATCCCTCGCGCTCCAGCGCCTTGCGGTACAAGGTTTGCATGAACGGATCATCGTCCACGATTAAAATTTTCTTTTTTAAATCCATATCCATATTCATAGGCCGTTCCTAGTTCTGCGTTCCCGGAAACTTCTCTCCGTTCTCTTGGGGCGTAACCAAACGCGTCTGATTTCGTCTGGTGACACTCGACCGATACCACTTGGTGACACTCAAACTATAAAAGCAACTAATTGGCCATATTTCGACGGATGCATTGGATTCGACGACTGCTCTTGTTTTTCTGAGTCGTTGATTAGGTTTGGTATTGCAGTCTATAACTGCAAAACACACATAATAAATAAGTTATGAAGAATTGGTTGTTTTTCGGATACGCACAAATTGTTTTTTTGCAAACTTCTATTGACAATTCTCGAGCGCTTCGCGAGCTCCTCAAAACATTTCACCGACTAGGATTGTTGATTCATTCGTCTGAATTCAGGACACGTTCAATTGCGGGAAAACATCAATTATTCGCATCCGGAATCTGGTGGCTGGAAGACTTAATGACCAAGCCGCAATCCAGAAGATGATCGACAGCATTTGCAGTGGGAACCGGACCAAAACAGCCGGCTGTTAAGCCGGTACCCCAAACCCGGAGATTCTTTGGATTGATCCCTTTCGTCTTCGTACTTGCGTTTCGGCGGTATCGTCCCATCTCTGCGTGAAAATTTCACGCATTACGCGTGAAATTCACGCGTGTTTGAAGCCTCGATGGTTGAAAACCCAATAAAATCAATGGTGCTTATGTGGCATGTTTGATGCGCTCCTGAAAAGCAATCATGAAAACTCCATTCCGCCTGCACAAAAGCCTCCCGCTGTCCACGGCACTTTGGATCTCGCTCTCGCTAGCGGCCGCGCATGCCCAATCTTTCACGAACAGCGAAGGCATCTGGTATTATACCACGGACAACGGCTCCGCCATCATCAGTGAATATTACAATAATGTTTCGGCCAGTCTCGTGACCGTCCCTGACAATGTCAACGGCCTGCCGGTGACGGGTATCGGCGGATCGGCATTCAGTTCCACGCCACCCGGCGATATAACCAGTGTCACCTTGCCTGACACCATCACCAGTATCGGGGTGGACGCGTTCTCCGGCAGTACGATCACAAACATCGTGATGGATAACAGCCTCACTAACATTGGAATATCCGCATTTCTGAATTCCTCCCTGGTCAGTGTTACGGTTCCGGGTGGCGTCACCGTGATCGGGCAGGGTGCATTCGAGAACTGCACCAAGCTGACCAGCGCAGTGATTGCCAACGGCGTGACCAGCATTGGTTCTTATATGTTTTCTGGTTGTTCGTCCCTGACGAATATCGTGCTCCCTGGCACTATTACCAGTATCCAACCATATGCGTTTGACACCTGCAGTCATTTGACGAACGTCCTGATTCCCAGCAGTGTCACCAGCATCGAACCCTATGCCTTCCAGGGCACTTCGAGCTTGCGGGGCCTCTATTATCTGGGCAACTCTCCCTTCGCCACCAATTTCGTGTTCCAGTTTGATAGCAATTTGACCAACTATTACCAGTCATTCACTACCGGTTGGTCCAATTCTTTCGACGGTTTTCCCACCGCCACCTGGATCCCGCCCCTGCCGGCGCTTGGAATCACTACTTACAACCAGCAGCCCGTGGTGCTATTTCCTGTGACCGTGATCGGCACAAATTATGTCTTGCTCATGACCACCAACCTTACTTCCGGCAATTGGGTGGTCGTGACGAACGGTGTCCTCTTCACCGGCATACAAATCACTAACGCCCCCGCCAACGCCTTTTTCCAGCTACAATGATGCTCAAGGCTTGGTAATCAAACCGCCGGGACCGGGTAATCCCCAAGGCCCTAATTTTTAGTCACATACCAGAAATAGGAACGCGAAATGCTCGCGATTAACGGCGTTGCCCAGAGTCAAGTCGCCGCGCCTTGATGACGGCACTTCCCTACTGCGGCGGTTGGGTATCTAAAATTGCGCAACCACATATGAATCGAATCAATTATCGGTATACTGTTGCCAGAGTATGAAAAAACTACTGAGCGTTTTCCTGGCGGTCCTTGGTTTGTCTGCCGCGGCTACGTCGCAACCCGTGTTGACCACGTTGATTTCCTTTACCGGCACCAACGGGGCGAATCCGCAAGCAGGTTTGACGTTGGGCAACGATGGAAATTTCTACGGGACGACCTCAGTAGGCGGCAGCCATGACTTCGGCACGGTCTTTCGCGTGACGACCAATGGTGAGCTGACCTCACTGTACTCTTTCTCCATCAACAACGACGGGATCTGGCCGTATGCCGGCCTGACATTGGGAAAGGATGGAAATTTCTATGGCACAGCGTCGCTTACCGGCGAGACCGGTGAAGGATCCATCTTCAAAGTGACGACCAATGGAACGCTTACCAGTCTGGTTGCTTTTAACGGCACCAACGGCGGGGATCCGTATGCCGGTTTGACACTGGGCAAGGATGGCAATTTGTACGGGACCACCGTTTACGGTGGCGATCCTCTACCGGTCGGCTTTATTGGAGGCACCATGTTCAAGGTCACAACCAACGGGGTGTTGACCACGCTGGTCACTTTTGAAACGACCAACGGGGACGGGGACAATCCATACGGCGGCGTGACACAGGGTAACGACGGTTGTTTTTACGGCACGACTTCCCATGTTGGCAATGGAGGTAATGGCACACTGTTCAGGGTAACGACCAACGGGTCATTGACTACACTTTTGGCGTTCGGCGGTACCAACGGGGGCTGGCCGCAAGCATCTTTGACATTGGCTAACGACGGCAATTTCTACGGCACCACTTGTCAAGGCGGCAGCAGTGGAGACGGCACGGTGTTCAAAGTGACTACCGGCGGTGTGCTGACCAGCTTGGTTTCATTCAATGGCACCAATGGGTCGGGACCCGGCTTGGGGTCCCTGACGCTGGGGAGCGACGGCAGTTTCTACGGCACGACTTATGGAGGCGGCGTTACCGGTCAAGGCACGGTCTTCCGGATTACCACCAACGGCGTGCTGAGTACGCTCGTTTCCTTTAACGGCACAAATGGTAGAAGCCCAGATGGTGCCTTGACACTGGGCAATGACTGCAATTTTTATGGTACCACTTACCCTGGCGGGAGTAGTAATCTTGGTACGGTATTCAAGCTGACCTTGACCGCGCCCGCCGTTTCGCTTGGCATCATGACCCTTCGTAATTTGCCGATGGTGCTGTATCCGCTCTCGGCCACTAATTCTGTATTGCAAATGACCACCAATCTGGCCACTGGCTATTGGGTCAACGTGACAAATGGTGTTCAAGTAACTTTGACCAACGGAGCCTCCTCCTTTGGCGTCCAGATCACCAACGCCCCGACCAGCGCATTTTTCCGGCTCCAATCGCAACAGTAGGCGCACGCCCGACGAATCGGATTGCCATTTGTTTTATCACACGGCCAAAGTCATGCCCATACATGCTTAAAGCATGACGATATCGATTATGAGTTTTGAATTCCTCAGCCAATATCCTGTTGTTGGCGTCTTGATCACCAACGCCCCCTGCACCGTACATTTCCAGCTGCACTATGAAAATCTTCGGAGCCCGGAGTTCAAATCCGCTGCTGAGTCATAGCGGCCGTTATCGTTTCAATGCTTGTTCCACGATGCCTTGCAGCCGCGAAACTTCCGCGAGGACTTCGTTGATCCGATCGTGCAGCTTGTTTATGCGTTGCTCCCCCGAGTCCGAGAGGCGGCGTTCCATGCCGGGGATTTCCATGCGCAGGATCTCGCGAACCTGATGAATTTCGAGCGTGGTGCTGGCGACGTGGTGGTTGAACTCGGTTTTGCTGACGAAGCTTTCCACCGCTTGTACATCAAGCGGGGTCTCAACCTCGACCTGCTGCTTCCGGTTAAGAGCGACAATCATCACAATGAACCCTCCGAAGCTGGCTAGAGCCATGAGTCCGGTGAAGCCGATCATCCATTGGTCAACTGCGGAAATTTCGGAGAGGAGCATATATTAGTTTAAGTTTCACGGTTCAAGGTCGCGCGTTGTCGCTGGTAGCCTGTTTCAGGCTCTTGCCCTATTGGATTCGGTGCCGCAGGGTCTCGCAGTAAGGACATAGCTTGACAGTAGGACTTCATGTAATGGTCGGAGATCAGGACTTCGTCACGGTTGCGATAGGCGACATAAAGCCCGCTGGCGTCGGACAAGAGTTTTCGCGCAGGGCAGGGGTTTAGACACCAGCCGCCGCCGACTAAGAGGAACATTTCCTGTCCACAATGGCGGTAACCTTGCAGCCAGCCAGGTATGCGGGGCACGATGTCGTTTTGATTCACGACACGATAAGTCACCGTGCGCAATTCAGAATCATAGAGAGCGCGGAAGCACGCGTTGCCTACGCGGGGCTGGCCGAAGGTATAAACTCCGGTGACCGGCAGTTTCTGACGCTGAAATTCCAAAGCACCCAGTATCGCCAGGGCGCCCCCGAGAGAGTGGCCGGTGACATAGATCCGCTCAGGATTGTGCGCCGTCAATGAGGATTTGACCTCGTTGGCGGTTGCGTCCGCGATGGCCATGAAATCTTCCAGAAATCCCGCGTGTGCCTCCGCAAATGAAAAATTCCCGGTCCAATCGAGCGGCCGCATTATGAGTTTGGCGTCCTGAAGGAAGTCTCTGGGTGTGGTACTGCCTTTGAACGCGATAATCAAGTCGCCGTCCTCATTCAAGGTGACAAGCGCCTGGGCGTTTGTTCGGCAATCTTTAATTGTGGCCCTGGCGTATGCCAGTTCGGCGTAGTTTGCGAGCGAGCAGGCGAGTGGCCAGGAAAATGGCATGGTTTCAGAATTCATTTGTTTCGTGACCCGCTGAGCGGGACCAATTAGTGACAAGGCGGCAGTATCAAGTGGGTGTTCTGAGTCGGGAGCTTGATCCCGTGTTATGGATTCAAGCTCCCAACCCCTCGCTGTTGTCTAATCCTTCAAAATGTGAAACCGGTGTAGCCAGTGAGGACCGGAGCATTGGGAGAAGCGGCCCCATCGTATTCGTAGCCAAGCCGGATGCCGGCGAAAGTGTTTTGGGTCAGGGATTTTCTGGCGTCAAGATAAGCGGTGAATGCCACCTGCGCGGCGTTGAAACGGTAACCGGCAAGAACGCCGGCAGTTAATTCGATATCCGGGGTTGGGACGGGAATGTAGTACCAGCCCGCACCGGCTTGCTCGCTCACGATCACGCCGTTCACTCCCGCGTTACGAGTGACAGATTCCAGTATCACGCCGGAATTGGTCGTTACGGCAAATTTGTACCGGGCATCGAAATCGGATGCAATGTTCACGCCGGACTGATAGGCCAGACCCAGAGCAACTTCCGCCGTGCCTCTGAACGGCAGATTGGTGTTCGACGTTGTGAAATAGCTGCCAACCGTGCCGAAAAAGGATTGCGGATTGCTGATCGTGTTCGTGCCGCCAGTGACATTCGTTTCGGTAATGCCGGATTGGGCGTTCGCCACGGAATTGAATGAGTTGGTTGCTACCAGGATCAGGACAGGGGTCAGAACAGAGATGAACTTATACATTGGCGATTTCATGGTGTGGTTGTGTTTGATGCGTTTGCGGTTTGTGGTTATTGCGTTATCTGGGAAATGCAGTTGACTGTCCCGCGAAGACCGCATGGAACGCCACAGACCCACTGAAGTCAGTTGTCGTCGCCGCCGGACTTTTCGTTTTGCAGTTCTGCATTCAGCACGACCTTAACTGGCTTGTGACAAAAGAAAACGTGACCGTCCCGTTTTAGGTGGGATTTCGAAACTAAATTTGGATTCAATTAGTTTTCAGCCGCGAATGGAGTAAACAGGGAAGGTGTGGACTGCCGGCAAGATCCCATCATGCACGTCAACTCGGCATGACATAAGCTATTGCAATTGGACACTTGGTGTTCAATTTGTGCGCGAAAACCGGTCAATTTTGACGGGTTCTTCGCCAAAATGTGAGCAGCGGTTTATTGGTCGGTGCCGGAGAATTTAATTGAAGCGAAGCGAACATTATGAACATTTCTTTGAAATGCAAGGGAAGGTTGGTCAAACTGGCAAGTGTCCTCTTGCTGGTTTTCTCGGCAGGTTGTGCTGCGACGAACCAGGAAGTGGCCGGCACGGGCAGGGCTCCGATTTCACCGGATGCGGTCAAGGTTTATCCGGTCGCGCCAGTTGATTCAAAAACTGTGGGCACAGTTTCCGTGGTTTCGTTTTACGGCATCACTGTGCAGCAACTGCACGATGATGTGTTGAACAAGTTGAAAACCGAAGCGGCTGGCATGGGCGCCAATGGTGTGGTGATTGAATCTTCCGACGAGGCCCCTTTAAGCGGGGCAAAAGCGACGGCCACAGCCATTTTTGTATCGAGGTGATGCCAACCCTTCAAGGTTTTCGTCGGGGATGACCGCTATGGCGACAGATAAAAGAAGGCTTGTTTACCAGTGAGGGGGATTGTGATGCTGTAACTGCCATTGGCGAGTACCGGGAGGATGGTGACCGGGCTCCAGACAGCGGATGCCGAGAGGCTGTCTGCGGACATTAGCGTGGTACCGCCGGAACCAAACGGCCAGCTAATCACGAGGCTGCCAGAGGAGATATGGATGGAAATTGCGGGCGTGAGATACGCGGGCGGAACCGTGAGGCTGAAGATGGTGCCATATCCAAAGCTGCCACCGTTCGCCGCTGTTCCATAGATTGTGTCGCCCGAAAGAATTAGGCCGCCCTCGGGACTCGAGCCATCACTGTTAGTTGAATTAAAATCATCGGCCGCATCTGAGAACTTTGGTGAAAAAGTGTAGAGGTTCGAGAAGCCCGTCCCGTCGATGTGAACGACGAATACGGTCCCGTTGCTGTTCGCCCCGCCGCCGCTGGCGGTGCCAAAGAGATCTCGACCCGAGAGTAGCAGGCTGGCCTGCGGATAAGCCCCATCGGTGCCGTTTGTAAAATTGTAAAGGGTGGTCAAGACATTCCCCTTGGTGTTCAGCGCATACACGGTCCCATTCCCGTTGGTGCCACCTCCTTCAGCGGTCCCGTACAGATACTGGCCGCCCAGGACAAGCCCGGCGATTGGGCTTGCACCGTCGTCGTTGGTGAACTGAGAATTCAAATTGGTGGCCGAGGCGGAGAAACTATATAAATTGCTAAAACTATTGGCGATGGTATCGAAAGAGAAGATGGCGCCGTTACCATTCGCGCCGCCGTTCTGCGCGGTCCCGTACAGGATGCTGCCGAAGAGCAACAATCCGGCATTGGGGCCCCACCCGTCGCTGCCAGTGAAGGTATGGAGCACGATGAAGTTATCCCCGTTGGTTTCCAGTGAATACACGGTACCGTTACCATTGGTGCCACCGTTGAAAGCGGAACCGTACAGCGTATCGCCGGAGAGAACCAGGCCGGTCGGAAAAACGCCATCACCGTTGGTGCTGGCGAAGAATTGATTGTTGCCCAAGGCGGAAAATGTGTACAGGGTGGTGAAATCGGACCCATCGGTTTGAACACGGAAGATCGTGCCATTGCCATTGGTGCCGCCGTTTTGGCAGGTGCCGTAGAGGGAATTGCCGGACAGAATCAAAGCATAGGGATTCATCCCGTCGCTATTAGTGTATTCAAAGTCCGCAGTCAAACCGCCCTCGGAAAATGCGTAAATATTCGTGAATCCTGAACCGTCAAGGTTGACGGAAAATATTGTGCCGTTGAAATTGGTGCTGCCGTCAGTGGTCGTGCCATAGAGCTTCCCCCCGGGCCCCGGTATCAGGGGTAGTTGCGGTACGCCGCCCGCGTTGGTGGAACCAAAAGACCAGAGCGCTGAGAAGTCTTGCCCGCGAGCAGCGCACGCCAGCAATGACGCCAGCAGGATAGCGTGGAGTAATTTCATGGCAGATTTTAAAACAAGCTTTTGCGGCCCGGCTTTTTGGATTTTTCTCTACCTGACTGAAATGATAATACAATAAAGTAGTTAAACTTGTAAATGGAAAAGCGGCTTTCCGAGCGTTCTGGGCGCAACCGGCCACCACCCCTCAGTGTGGCTCCGGTTCCGCTCCGCGGGTCGTGCCGCAGTAACGTCGCAAATGCAAAAGCAATGGGATCAGCCTCAAGCGCAATCTGTAGGCATCTTTTTATTTTCCCTCTTGAGGAATCCGATTTTCCGGACTATTCGCATGCCATCCATGCTACATCACTGGTAATCGCGTCAGCACATGATTCATGTCAATGCTCTAGTTCGACAGGTAATAAAACATTTGCAGGCTGTTGATCGGGTTGGTGACGGTATAGAGCCCGTTGACAATCACCGGGAGATTGGTGACCGCGCTCCCGGCCGGCGGGTAAGTTAGGTTGGTGGTCGACAGCAGCGTAAAGCCGGTCGCGGTGGCCGACCAGGTTACCACCACGTTGCTGGTGGAGACCTGGATGGCCAGTCCTGGCGGGGATGGTGGCGGGGGAGGCGGCAACGGCGGGGTGAGACTGAAGATCGTGCCGTCGCTGTTGGTGCCACCGTGAAGGGTCGTGCTGTAGAGCGTGTTGCTGGATAAAAGCAAGGCCACTCCCGGCGCGCCTCCGTCTAGGCCGCCTGTAAAGTCGTAAAGATTCGTGAAGTCGGTGCCGTCGGTATTGATGGCGAAGACTGTACCGAAGTCATATAAGCCGCCTCCGGACGTAGTGCCATAGAGAGTGTTGCCATACAACACCAAGCCGGCAGGGGGGTTCGCCCCGTCATCTTCGCCACTGAAGATATAGAGATTCGTGAAACCACTGCCATCGGTGTTGAGGCCATAAACATTGCCCGCGCCCAGCGGACCCCCTTGCAGTGTGGTGCCATAAAGCATGTCGCCGGACAAAACGAGGCCTCCCTGCGGGAAATAGCCATCGTATCCATGAAAACTAAAAAGGTTGGTGAAATCGGTGCCGTCAGTCTGCAACTCAAACACCGCGCCCTCGCCATTCGTGCCCCCGGCATACGTGGCACCGTAGAGCGCACTGCCGGACACCAGCACGCTCCCTTCCGGGTTTGCCCCGTCCGGACCGCCGAAACTGTAGAGGCTGGTGAAGCCGGTGCCGTTGGTATCGATGGCAAAAACCGTGCCCGCGTCATTCGTTCCGCCCTGATAAGTGGTGCCGTAAAGTGTGTCGCCCGATAGCGCCAGGCCCGCTTCCGGATAAGCGCCATCAGGACCGCTGAAATCATAAAGATTGGTGAAATCCGTGCCGTCGCTATTGACGGCGAACACTGTGCCCAGGCCGTTTGCGCCGCCTTGCTTCGCGGTGCCGTAAAGTGTGTTGCCGGAAACGATTAACCCGCCCTCCAGAAAAGCCCCGTCTTCGTAGTTAAAACTAAAAACATTGGTAAAACCGGTGCCGTCCATTTCGATCCCGAATACCGTGCCCCACGCGTTGCCCTGGCCGTTAAAGGTTTCTCCATACAGCCTGTTGCCCGGACCTTGCACCAGCTGTGTATATGGAGGTTCGCCCACGGGATCAGCGCTGAAATCAAAAATGCTCTGAAAGGTTTGCGCCCGCCCAAAGCACGCCAGGAACAATATCAACGTGAGCGATGAAATGGATTTCATGGCGGATTTTCAGATAATCCGTAGCCGGCCAGCCGGTCAGATTGAGTTTGGGTTTGAGCCCACTTTGACAATTAAACAAATCGTATTGTGAAGTAGCCATGCTTTCAAATCGAAAAGCAGGCCGTTCAAGCAGCCGCAAATGAAATGCCCTTGCTTCGGGAGTTCCGCACGGGTCTCTTAACGATTAGTTGTGCCCCGTCAGCCATTGCCGCTACAATCGCCCGATCGGTTTATGCAGCGGATTTTTCGTGTGTTGATCATTCCAGCAATTATTTATGGAGTTCTCTGCCTCTGTGTCTTCGTGTGGCAACGAAAACTGCTCTTCTTTCCTACTCGCATTCCTGCTGATATCATTGTTCAAGTGGCGGCTGAACACGGATTCACACCGTGGAAAAATCCTGCCGGGCAGATCATCGGTTGGGAAATTCCGGCCACCGGTGTCTCGACCGGTAGTGTCCTGATCGTTCACGGCAACGCCGGTTGCGCTGTCGGCCGCGATTATCTCGCAAAACCCATTCATGATGCCGAATCTGTGGACGTGTTTGTTCTGGAATATCCCGGCTACGGCGCGCGCGAAGGTTCCCCCGATAAAACCAGTCTTGACGCCTCCGCTGAGGCCGCCTTCCAACTTCTCCCCGCCAATGCGCCCAAGTTTCTGGTCAGCGAATCCATCGGCGCCGGGGTCGCCTGTGATTTGGCGAAAAATCATCCGGGGGACGTCGCCGGCCTCGTGTTATTCGTGCCGTATCACAATCTACCTTCTGTCGCGCAGCGGAATTTTTGGTTTCTGCCTGCCTATTTGCTGATGCTCGACCGCTTTAATCCTGCTGCCGATTTAAAGGATTATCATGGCCCGGTAAAGTTCGTCATTGCCGGTGACGATGAGATCATCGGGCCCGCTTCCGGCATTAAATTGGCCGATGCTTACCGCGGCCCGAAAAATCTGCAGATTATCGCCGGCGCGCATCACAACGACGTTGCCGCGCAACCCAAGGAATGGTGGCGGGAAACGTTTGCCTTCTGGCGCCAAAATAAAACTCCGCGCTGAAATAATTTCAACGCGGAGTTGGATATTCCTCGTCGAGGATTCTACACGTGGATAAACATCTGTTCCTTCGGGAAACGTACCTTGGGTGCCGCTGCATTTTTGTCCTCCGCGGAACGGTAGCCAAGGGTTGCGATAACCGCGGCAGCCAGACCTTTTGCCTTCAATCCGAGGATTTCATCGTATTGCGCTCGGTCAAAGCCTTCCATGGGGCACGCGTCAATCCCCAGCAACGCGGCACTTGCCAGCAGATTGCCCAAGGCGATATAGGTTTGATTGCGAGCCCAGGCGTTGCGGGCAGTTTCATCCATGCCTTTCACAATGCCTCCCACCAGCATTCCCCGGTACCCGGCCAGCGCATCGAGCGGGGCTCCCGTGATTCGCGAAACATTTTTTAAATGCGCGTCCACCTCGCCCTCTCCGTAATTATTGACCGATGCGAAGACCACGAGATGCGACGCAGCAATAATCTGCGGTTGCCCATAGGAAACCGGCTGCAATTTCGCGCGAACGGCCGGGTCGGTGACGACAATGAATTTCCACGGCTGCAAACCGCCACTGGAAGCCGTGAGTTGTAACGCGGTTTCCAGCGTGGTCCAGTCCGCGGCGCTGATTTTTCGTTGCGGGTCAAACTGTTTCGTGGCATATCGCCAGTTCAGTTGCCCGATTAATTGATCTGCTTTGATGGCACTCATGTGTAATGTTGTTTTTTTTGGTGGCAAGACCGGCCGCACTATGGCCGGTACCGCCTTTGCTTTATGTCTTTTCTTGGTTATTGGGGCGCGGCGCCGGCGATGCTTAAATTCAGGTCAATTTCATTGGCCACCTTGTCTTCGTACTGGCCCTTTTGAATATTGAAATCTTCACGGTTGATGCTGAAATTGGCCCGGATTACCAGCAAGTCGCCCTTCATACTCGGCACACGCGCGCTCAACTTGTCCTTCAAATAGGTGAAATTCACCGGCACGGTGATGTCCTTGGATACGCCGTGTAATGAGAATGTGCCGGTTACGTCCGCCGTTGTCGTGTCCCCATCGGTCTTCACATTGGCAAGCGACTTCGCCTCAAAACTGATTTCCGGATACTTCGCAACGTCCAGCCAGTTCGGGCCATGCAAATGTTCCTTCTGCATTGGATTCGCCACGGTGAGGGTTTCGCTGGCGATCACGATTTTTCCGGTCGTCGCGGCGGGGTTCTCCGGGTCGAACGAAACCGTGCCGGTGATGCCGTCCGCGCTGCCGTTCACGGATTCCAGGGGCGCGTCCAGTTTGAATACCGCATTGTTCACGTGTTTGGGATCCTTGAAGTCGAACGTTTCCGGCGCGGCATAAGCAGCGGCCGTCGTCAGGCAAAGGAGGGAAAGGAGATGGTTCAGTTTCATAATTTGAGTTAATTCAATTTTTGTTCTGTGTTTGATTCTTTTGTTTGTGTTTTATTTTTGTTGCGGAAAAAAAGTGACGTTCCTGCCAGTGCGCCGGCCATAAAAAATGACGCCCCGAGAAAATCCACGCCCGGCAAAAATTTCGGTTGATAAGTGATGCCTTCGATGCCCGTGACGGCGTCGAGGGTTTTCACTTGCACGCTGGTCTTCGTCCAGGCCCGGTTCGCGCCGGTCGCCAGCCAGGTTGCGCCAGCGGCCAGCACGACCACCACTGCCAGAATTTGCAGGATTTTTCTCATGGCGTATTGGGTGTTAGTTAGTTTAAGTCGAACAGCAACACCTGTGACGGTTTGTTGGCCGACAAGTTCAATTTCGCTTCGCTGTCCACAGCCGCTGCATCGCCGCCGGCGAGCGTTTTCCCGTTCAGTACTATTTCGCCTTCCGCGACATGCAGCCAGGCGTGGCGCCCGCTGGCCAGTGGTTGCGAAACTTTCTGTCCGGGTCCCAATTTGCCCAGCCATAAATCCGCATCCTGATGAATTGCAATCGAGCCGTCGCGCCCGGTCTTGCTCGTGATCAAGTGCAACTTTCCACTTTCCGCATCGCGCAGGGATTTTTCCGCATAGCGCGGCTTGACGCCCTTTTCATCAGGCTGGATCCAGATTTGCAACAAGTGCGACGCTTCCTCTTTTGAAGGATTGAATTCACTATGGCGCACGCCGGTGCCGGCGGCCATGTACTGGACTTCGCCCGCCTTGATGACGCGCCCGTTGCCCATCGAATCCTTATGTTCAATCGCGCCGCTCAATATGTAAGTAATGATCTCCATGTCTCGGTGCGGATGCGTCCCGAAACCCATGCCCGGCATCACGAGATCGTCGTTGATGACGCGCAGGCTCCGGTACCCCATCCATTCCGGATTATAATAATCCGCGAAACTGAAGCTGTGATATGAGTCCAGCCAGCCGTGGTTGGCGTGGCCCCGTTCATTGGCTTTAAGAATATTTATCATGCCTTGACTATGCGCGCACGTCGCGACGTTGTGAAATACCATGTTTCTTGCCTTAGCATAACTTTAAGGCATAGTGCTGGCGGGCAAGTAAAAACGGACTTGGCAATCACCTTGGCCCGATGTCTTAAAACATAAACAACACCACACATGGAACTCCGCCACTTACGATATTTCGTCGCGGTTGCCGAGGAAGAGAATGTTTCGCGCGCCGCACTCAAGCTGCACGTTTCTCAACCTGGCATCAGCCGCCAGATCCGTGATCTCGAGGATGAAATCGGCTTCTCATTGTTTGAACGAAGCGCAAAAGCGTTGCACTTGACCAGGGCAGGGAAGATCTTTTTGACCGAGGCGCAGGCTGTTCTCCGACATGCGGAGGATGCCGTCAAAAAAGCGCGCGCGGCCATCGGCGGCACGCACGGCGAAATCCACGTCGGTTATGCTCCCTCTCTGACCGTGCAGATCCTGCCGCCCACGTTGCGCGCGTTTCAGGCAAAATTTCCCAATGTCCGCGTCGCCTTGCACGATTTGTCCACGGAAGAAATGCTGGCCCAGTTGCGCAATGGCAAGGTGCAGCTTTCGCTGATGGTCCGGCTCGGCCGGAACATCATGCGCGGACTGGAGTACGCGGAGCTCGCGCGTTATCCGATGCGCGTTGCCCTCTCCCCCAAACATTCGCTCGCTCAATCAAAGACCCTGACCCTGGAACAAATCGCGCGCGAGCCCCTTATCGCCTACCAGCGTGCCGATTATCCCGAATACCACGCAATGCTGGAAAAACTCTTTGCCGCCGTGGGGCGCAAACCGCGCATCACCGAGGAGCACGACGGAGTGAGCGGCATCGTGCTGGCGGTTGAATCCGGCGGTGGTTTCGCTTTTGTGCCCAGCTGCGTGGCGTGCATGGTTGGGCCGCGGTTGAAACTGATTCCGCTGTCAACGCCCGTCCCGGAGGTTCCGGTCGTAGCTGCCTGGAAAAAGGATGTGCTTACTGAACCCGCCAGGGAATTCGTCGCCGCCGCCAAAGAAGCCCTTGGAAACTTCAAATCTGAAGCGAATTAAGAAATGGACCGGTCCCGATGTTTAGATTCAAGCCCGGCATTTCCCCGTTTTTGATGTTTTTGAAGAGAATTCACAATTAGCGCAGAAATCCCTTGACGATTTCCTCTCGCTGGTTTAACATACCAACCAGTCTGTATGTCGAATAGTAGCCAATCATCTGAATTGCCCGAGACGAAGCGTAAACTCCTGAATGCTGGCGTGACGCTGATGCGAGCTCACGGCTTTAACGCCACCAGCGTGGATGAAATTTGTTCTTCAGCTGGGGTCACGAAGGGCGGTTTTTTTCATTATTTCAAGAGCAAGGAAGAATTGGCCAAGGCTGCGTTGCAGTTGTTTTGCGAAGGCAAGGCGGTGGAATATGCCAACGCATCGTTTCACCAGATGAGCGATCCCCTGGATCGCGTCTATGGTCGGCTGGATCACGTGATCGAATCCATCGGCGGCACAACGCGCCTCACAAAAGGCTGTTTGATCGGTATGTTGGCGCAAGAGCTTTCATCAACCAATCCTGAAATGAGGAGTCTCTGCCAGGATGCTTTCTCTCGGATTGCCTTGAACTTTGCGAAGGATCTGGATGCGGCTAAGGCGCTTTATGCACCACTAGCTGACTTCGATCCACGCAAGCTGGCAATGTTTTATGTTTCGTTTTTCCAAGGTGCCACCATGATCGCCAAAGCTTCGGAAAGTAACGAAGTCTTGATTGATAACATCGAGCAATTCCGCCGCTATTTGCAGACCTTGTTTAATGAAACGAAACGTCGCGCAAAGGGAGCTGGCGGAAGTGGCAAGCGCGTAGGCGGTCCAATCCCCAATACCATCGTATTATGAACTCTAAAAAACACATCGTATTCGCACTAATCCAATATGCATACCAACTGGTCGGTATGTTAAAATCCTTTTTGTTCTAAATAATATGAGAATGATGAGCACGACCAACCGGATCAACCGAGCAAGCCAGCGCCTGAATGTTCACCCGCAGCCGAAAGGAGAGTCAGCCAATGCAGTCAGCCGCATTGCATTGAATGGTGCAACTGAGGAAAGCGGCGGAAAACAACCTGGCCAGAAAGGCAAGGCGATCACCAAACGCCTCGCTTTATTCGTTGTGATCGCCGCCGCGGCGTTGGGCTTTGCTAAATTGGGTTACGGCTGGTGGACGGTGGGAAGGTTTATCGAAAGCACGGACGACGCTTACGTCGGCGGCGACGTGACGGTCATCGCACCGAAAGTGGCAGGCTTCATCGCACAACTCAACGTGGGCGATAACCAGCAGGTTCACGCAGGCGATTTGTTGCTCCAGCTGGACGACCGCGATTATCGCGCAGCACTGGCAAAGGCGGACGCGGCAGTAGCCATGCAACAAGCCACCCTGACGAATCTCGACGCGAACCGCCATCTGCAAGAAGCCATGGTTGCACAAGCGCAGGCAGAAATCGTCTCGTCCGACGCTGAAATCCTCCGTACACACGATGATCAAATCCGATATCGGAACCTGGTCGCTAGCGATGCGGCTTCCGCGCAGAGTTCGGAGAATGCGGATACCGCCTACCAGCAGGCACTGGCCGCGGGTGATAAATCAAAGGCCGTGCTGGCGGCGGCGCAACGGCAACTGGATGTCATCGGCACGCAAAAGCTCCAGGTTCAGGCGGCTTTGAATGAAGCTGTCGCTGAGCGCGATCTTGCTCAGCTAAACGTGAGCTATACCGAATTGCGTGCGCCGATTGATGGCACGGTCGGCAATCGGAGTGCGCAAACCGGGGCTTATGCGATGATCGGTTCGCAATTGATTTCCCTGGTGCCGACACACGGCCTGTGGATCGACGCAAACTTCAAGGAAAGCCAGCTCGCGCGACTGCATCCCGGCGCGCCCGCGACTGTGGAGGTGGATTCCATTCCCGGAAAAGTTTTTCAAGGCCACGTCGTCAGCATCGCCCCCGCGACCGGTGCGCAATTCAGTGTGCTGCCTCCGGAAAATGCCACCGGCAATTTCACCAAGATTGTCCAACGGGTGGCGGTACGCATCGCACTGGATCGCGAGGCCGACGCGCTCAGCCAGTTGCGACCCGGACTCTCGGTGACTGCGAAAGTGAACACCAAAGCCCATAATGGAGTATGAATCCGCCGGCCAATCCTTTGGTTCCCGGTGCTGAACTCTCGCTCTCCCGAAAAGTTTTGGCGTTCAGTGTCATGTGCGTCGGCTTTTTCATCGCGCTCCTGGATATTCAGATCGTTTCGGCTTCGCTGGCCGACATCGGCGGGGGACTCTCGGCCGGGCCGGACGAAATCGCATGGGTGCAGACCAGCTATTTGATCGCTGAGATCATCGTCATCCCACTCTCCGGCTGGCTGTCGCGAGTAATTTCCACCCATTGGCTGTTCTGTTTTTCCGCCATTGGATTTACGCTCACGAGCTTGTTGTGTGGCTGGGCGTGGGACATCAAAAGCATGATCATTTTCCGCGCGTTGCAAGGTTTCCTCGGCGGCTCAATGATCCCGACCGTTTACACCTCCGCGTTTTACTATTTCCAAAATCATCAGCGCGTGATTGCGGCGGCGGTCATCGGGGCCCTGGCGTCGCTGGCTCCCACCTTGGGACCGACCATCGGCGGCTGGATCACGGACAATTATTCCTGGCACTGGCTGTTTTTCATCAACCTCATTCCCGGCACGTTGGTGGCGGCGTTGGTGCCGATGCTCGTGAAAATCGACAAGGCGGATTTTTCTCTGCTCAAAGGCGCGGATTATTTGGGAATGATTTTGCTTGGCATCTCTCTTGGCTGCCTGGAATACACCTTGGAAGAAGGGCCCCGTTGGAATTGGTTCGAGGATGACACCATTTTCACGACCGCTTGGATTTCGGCCGTCAGCGGCATCGCGTTTATCTGGCGCGGATTGACATTCAAAAACCCGGTGGTGGATTTGCGGGCACTGAAAAACTCCAACTTCGCGCTCGGCTGTTTCTTTTCCTTTGTGACCGGCATCGGTTTGTTCACGACAATTTATCTGACCCCGCTTTTTCTGGGGCGCGTGCGCGGGTACAGCGCAATGCAGATCGGTGAAACTATTTTCTCGACGGGCATTTTTCAATTACTGGCGATTCCATTCTACACGATCTTGGCACGGCGTTTTGATTTGCGATGGCTGATGATGTTCGGTCTGGCCTGTTTTACGATGGGACTTTGGGAATTCACCCCGATTACCCATGACTGGGGTTGGCGCGAATTGCTGCTGCCCCAGGCCCTGCGCGGCTTCGCGCAGCAATTCACCGTTGCGCCCATTGTCACGCTGACCCTGGGCGGTCTGGCACCATCGCGGCTCAAGTCCGCTTCCGGCCTCTTCAATCTCATGCGCAATCTGGGCGGCGCGATTGGCATTGCCGCGTGCGGCACCATCTTGAACGATCGCACCAACCTCCATTTTCTCCGGCTCGCTGAGCACCTGAACACGACGAACGCCGCCATGGT